>JAURIG010000003.1 GCA_030832905.1 Bacteroidota bacterium | reverse complement strand
CCTTTGACACATATCAGGTTCGTGACACACAGGACAAGACCCAGGTGGGGGCCAAAACCAAATACGAGGCTGATAATCACCCGGACCTGGTGGCCCGTCACGCCAACCATGACCGCACGATTCACAGTGGTATTTATTACAAACCGGGGAGTTTAAAAGCCCTGAATTGCATTGAAGGCTATCATCTGTTGATTGAGTTTTGTAAAGTGCATCAAATTCCATTTGAATTGTGTGGTAAAATCATTGTAGCGACCTCTGAGTCTGAATTAACGGCGCTTGATAATATCTATAAGCGCGGGGTTGAAAATGGTTTAACAGGTTTGCGCTATATCAATTCTGAAGAGATCAAAGCCATTGAACCTGAAACCTATGGGGTTAAAGGATTGGTAGTGCCTCAAACAGGTATAGTCGATTACAAAGTTGTGGCCAATAAGTATGCTGAAGTATATCAATCCTTAGGCGGCGAATTGATGTACAATCAAAAAGTAGTGGCGGTAAATGCTCAAGCTCATGAAATACAAGTTAAAACCAATCAACAAAGTTTTACAACGCGTTTGATGGTGAACTGCGCAGGACTATACTCCGATAAGGTGGCCGCCATGACCATCCCAGATCTCGATATTAAAATCATTCCATTCAGAGGCGAGTATTATGCCTTGAAGCATGAGAAAAGACAAATGGTTAAGCATTTGATTTACCCTGTTCCAGATCCCAACTTCCCATTTTTAGGGGTGCATTTTACCCGCCGCATAGACGGTGAAATTGAAGCTGGCCCAAATGCTGTTTTAGCCTTTAAAAGAGAAGGGTATAAGAAATCTCAAATCAATTTAAAAGAATTGATAGAGTCTTTGACTTGGTCAGGATTCATTGCCGTATTCAAAAAATACTGGCGCACAGGTTTTGGTGAAATGTACAGATCTTTCAGTAAGGCGGCTTTTACCAAAGCTTTACAAAAATTGATGCCCAATATCAAAGCCAGTGATTTAGTTGTTGGAGGTGCTGGTGTAAGGGCTCAAGCTTGCGATAAAACTGGGGGCTTAATTGATGATTTTGCCATCAGAGAATTGCCTGGTCAAATCCATGTATTGAATGCGCCAAGCCCAGCAGCTACAAGCTCTTTAGCGATAGGTAAAAGTATTGCGGCATTGGCTTTTAAGCAATTAGACTAAGCTTTAAACCATTGTTTGTATTGCCTATAGGCTATTATCTTCAACATGTGAGATATATGATTTAACTGATAAGTAAGTGGTGCTTTTACCCAAAGTAAAAAGGTGTAATAAGCATTCACAATGCGCTCATCATCTGACTGCGCATCGCGATTTAGTTTTTCAAGGGCACTCAAAGTGCTTTCAAAATCTATCGCAGTATTGTCTAATGTTGGATATAAAAAATGATGCAAGGCCTTGGTTTCCTCTCCACTTAATTGACTCTCCGCCCAAAGGCTAGCATGCAATCTCAAAGACTTTTCTTCAAATTGATTAGCGGTTCGTTTGCTGTCTAATCGTTCATTGCTAGGGTGGTCATAAGCGGTGAGTGGTATTGGTAGATTGGCCAATGTTTTACGCGCAACACAAACTTGCCAAAGCGCATAATCTTCGGCAATGTTGCCATAAGACTCATCGTATTGAATACCTTCTTTTGTGTAAAAATGTCGGCTTAAAATACTGGGTTGAAATAAGCAGTTTTTGTATTTCAAGCAGGCTTTTATGGCGGCATGTTTTTGTGGACAGGTATAAGTTTGATAAGGCGCTTTGGTATCAGTAAGATAAGATCCCACAATATCGATATTAGGGTGAGTGGTTAAAAACGACACTTGGGTTTTGATGCGTGATGGTAACATGAAGTCGTCTGCATCAATCCAGGCTATGAATTCCCCTTTAGCCAATTGTAATAATTGGTTTCTCGTGGCCGCTATGCCTCGATGCTCAGCTTCTGAATAATAGTGAACAATAGAAGTGTCGTATTGCGCTAAAAAACGATAGTCGCCTTCGGTAGAACCATCATTGATAATGATGATTTCGATGGGCGAATAGTCTTGCGCCAAACAAGAGGCAATACAGCGTTCTAAGGATTTTGCTGAATTGTATACAGGAATTAATATAGAGACTAATCCATGCATAGTTTAATCATGTATTTTTCGGCTTGACTAAGATCGTATTTGTGAATGAATTCAGAACTGGCACAAGCTTTTTGATTGGTTTCTATCAAATGAATGGCTTCCTCTGTGGAGTTCACAATATAACTTTTACTTTCTTTTAGTAAGTCTCCCAAACCGCCCTTGTTATATCCTATCACTGTCGTGCAAACCAATAAGCTTTCATGGGCTATTCGGTTCCAGCCTTCGGGAATGCCACTTAAGGCCAGTGTGTACTCAGATTTTGCCATGGCGTCAATATAATCCTTGAAGTGTTCGAAGTATTTGATTTGGTAGTGGGCACTGCTTAATTGTGTTTGCTTTGGCTGAAGGGTAGTGAAATAACACTGCCAACCTTTTTGACTCAAGTGTTTTGCTAATTTAAAAATAGCAGGGTCGTTTTTACTGCTCCATTGGCCCAAATGGATAAGCTTGGTTTTAGGTTCATTACAATAGCTTTGGTACCAATTGGTTTTGAAAAAATTAGGGAATAAATGCACATTGGGCAATTGCAAAGTTTGTTTAAAGTAATGAGACCAAAAAGGGGCCACTACAATGACCTTAAACTTGTTGTCATTTTTTTTGCGCAGTAATTTGAATAAGGTTTTGTAATACCAACTCAACCTTGGACTTGACCAATCGTTTTCGTTAAAGTTGTGCATCACAATCCAAACTTTTTTTTGGTTAAACCAATTGCGCAGTAGCGCCATTAAAGCAGTTTTGGCTGTAACGATATTCAATTCAGCTTGGCTTTTAAAAAAGCTCCAAATAAGCAATTCTAAATGGGCCAAAGGCGTTTGGAAATATTTGTTTTTGCGAATCTGTTCTGGCTTAACCGCCTGGGTTTGAGCATAAAATTCTACCGCTTGGTCAAATAAAAATTTTTCATGTCTTGATCCACCTGTTTCATGAACGCCGTAACTGATGTATCGAATGCGCATGGCTTAGAACTGAAAATAAATGAAGGGTTTCATTTCACTTGACATGGTTTGGTAGATGCAGATACAAGTGGCAATTAAGACTAGCACTTTACCCCATGCAGGGAGCTTGATAAAGGCTTTCTTATAGGACCATTTGATCTCGATAGGTAACCAATGCACAATAAAGGCAATGCCCATCAAAATAAAGACCTCTCTGAAGTTGTATAGAATGTCTGGCAATATACCCCAATGGGTGTCGCCAAACATTTTAAAAATGACTTCGTTGGCTTGGTTCATATCTTCTGCTCTAAAATAAATTCTAGTAAAGGAGATGAATAAAAATGTAATGGTGATTTTCCAAAACCTAACTGGTAAAGATTTAAGACTTTGGTAAGGACTAATTTTCTTCCAGAATTTATAAATGACCAAACCTAGACCATTCAGCCCGCCCCAAATAATAAAATTCAAAGTTGCGCCATGCCACAATCCGCCTAATAACATGGTTACCATGAGGTTGATATTAGTGTTGACAGCGTGTTTGACTTTTTCAGATAGCTTAGCTAAAATTGCTAAAATTAAGGCAATGGCACCCACTATCCATAAGATGAAGCTAGCGTCGAGCAAGAGGGCGATAAAGGCTGTTAAAACAGCAATGATTAAGTATGAGGCAAACGTGCCTTGTCTGTTGCCTCCAAGCGGAATGTAAAGGTATTCTTGAAGCCAAGTAGATAAGGAGATGTGCCAGCGCTTCCAAAATTCAGCCACACTTTGCGCTTTGTAAGGGGAATTAAAATTCGTTTTAATTTTATAACCCATCAAAAGGGCAACACCAATGGCGATGTCTGTATATCCAGAAAAATCAAGGTAAACTTGAAGAGAGTAACCAATAACCGCCAACACATTTTCAACCCCTGAAAACAACATCGGATTGCCAAACACACGGTCAATGAAATTGATGGCAATGTAGTCGCCTATGACTAATTTTTTGATTAAGCCATTAATGATCATGAACCAAGCCAAACCAAATTGATATTGATTGAGTTTAAAGGGTTGTCTTAATTGGGGAATAAAGTCTTTTGCCTTTACAATAGGGCCGGCTAATAAGACAGGAAAAAAGGCCACATAAAAACCAAAGTCAAAGAAATTGTTCACTGCAGACATTTTGCGTCTGTATACTTCTATGGTATAACTCAGTGTGTGAAAAGTATAAAAGGAAATCCCAACTGGTAACAAGATCTTGTCGACATTGAAACGGGTATTGAAAAAGCCGTTGCTCCAATGTGCGAAGTGATTAATGACTTGGTGTTGGGTATGGAAAATCTGATTGTAACTATCTGTAAAAAAATAAGCGTACTTAAAGTAACACAATAGCCCAATGTTAATGAGTATGCTGTATAAGACCAAGAGTTTTCGTTTCAGGTTTTTTTGAGAGCGTTCAAGGACAATAGCAACCCAATATTCGTTGGCTATGGTAAACAATAAAAGGCCAAAAAAGAAACCACTGGTTTTGTAGTAAAAGAAGACCGATATCAAAAACAAAAACAAATTTCTGAGGGTGTATTGTTTATGAATAACCGTAAAAATGGCGTAAACAAACGTGAAGAATATCCAGAAAGAAATTTCAGTAAAAATAACGGGGTGTTTTGCGTTGAACACAAAAAACTCAGCGACCATATGGCTCAGTTGATCAATCATGTTTCAGTTTTGCGATAGGGTGTTTTAAATAATCTTCGTACTTGTGAATAAAGGCGTTGAACATTAAGTCGCCTACTAATTTATAACCGGTGCTTGATAAATGGACATGGTCTTTGGCCGCCATTTGATTCCTGATCCAGAATTCAATACTGCCCAAGCCACCCATGATAGAAAATAAGTCCCAAACGCCTGTGTTGTAATCATAAGATAAATTGCGCATGGCAGATTTGACTTCTAGCCCTGTTGGGTTTTGGTAATATTTGCCTTTGCGTCCGCGTTTGTAACTGTCCGTATTGGTGGTAAATAATATGGCCGCATTGGGCGCCACTTTTTTAACTGTAGCAAGCCATGAGCGGTAATTGTTTTCATAACAACTCTGACAAAAATGAGGATCAAAGGCATCATTAATGCCAACAGAGAATATGATCAAATCTGGTTTGATGGCCGCCAATTGTTGTTCCATTAAATTGACCTTTAAGTAGGTGGGAACAGAGGCCCCATTGGCGCCAATGGCATTGTAATTGATACCTGGCGCATCTAGGTCGCAATACAGTCCAAATAAGGTAAACGTATTTTGAAGTGAATCGGTTTTGACGCAGCGGAAACCAACTTGCACCATAGCTTGCTCAAAAACAAATTCTCTGTAACCGCCAGCTTTGTTGTCTATGACTTGCTTGGCTGTATAAGGAGAATCCAAAGCGATTTCATAACTGTTTTGAGATGGCTCATAAAACACTTTAACGCGGTCAAAGGCGTACTCTGTTTTGTTGTTGTTGAGCATGGTGATTACAAATTTGCTATTGCTATCTGTTGTGCTGGTTTTGTAGGCATTCATGCCAATATTGCCAGTGCATGAACTGCTTAAGGCCTTGCAACCATCCCATTTTCCCGTGTAGGTGAAGGTGTAATTATAAGGGTTATTGTTTTTACTGAATCCCATTTTGAACGGGTATACCCAACCTCTGGCGGCTTGTTTTTGATTGATAAACTGATTGAAGTTCTCACGCATTCTACCAGACCAAATATCCGCTTGAATGTGAGAGCCTCCAAAATGCACAATATTGATTTTGCCTTTGCCAGTAGTGATCAACGCGTCGAGCTTTCTATAAAAGCCATAAAAATCCATGCTGTCTTTGTAAAACTCCACTTGGTTTAAACTGTAGTTCACAAAAGGGTAGGGCTTAATGTCAACAGCACCTTCTTGAGCATAAGCAGCTGATTGAGTCGCAAAATAGCAAAACAACAAAAGGAGATATGTCAAGGGTTTAAAGGTCAATCGGCTTATTGGATTTTTTTGCGCAGTTGATACATGTCTTGTTCCTTCAACAAGGATTGATAAAAGATTTGAGCAATTTTATCGGCACCTCTTTGACTAAAATGGATGTAATCTGGAGAGCCCAAGGCTGGTTTATTGTTCACCCATTCTACCATACTGCCATTGCCACCCATGGCTTCGTACATGTCCCAAAATACACCGCCATTATCAAGCGTCGCTTTTCTAAGCGCATTTCTAACATTTTCAAGTTGAGGATGGGTTACCCATTGCCCATTTTGACGGATGCTCATATCCGCGGGGCCAATCACAAATACAAATAAATTCGGGTCTATGGATTTTAGGTAGCGAATTTCTTCGTAGAATTTTTTGCCGTAAGCTTCAGCGCTGCTTGGTTTGGTCATGCCGGGTAAAGCATTGCCGCCAAATTGTAAAATCAAAGCTTTCACCCCAAGCAATTGATAACTGCGTTTTAAGGTTTCTGCATTGATTCTTCTGAACACTGTGCCTGAGCAACCACGCATAGGAATGTTGTCTACACTTACACCATTAGGACCATCCAATGCTATGCCCAATACATCGGCATTGGCACCGCTGAACTTCAAAGTGATTTTGCCTTGAGCGCTATCAGTTTTGAAGACGATTAATTGCTCTGTGCTCGATGGATTAATTGTGTTGCTTATGGTTTTGCCAACGTATTCACATTGCACAGTCAGGGCTTGGTCTATTGCGCCTATTAATAAGCGACATTGTGTAAAATGTCTGTTTTTAAAGGAGGTGTTCTCGCGAGCGGTAATGGTCACACTGGCCTCTGATGATTCTTTTTTGCAGAAATAGGCCATTGGTCCATAACGGTTGTGTTTAGCGCGATTTTCATTGCCGCCAAAGGTTAGTCTGCGGTTCCATGAGCCCTGTGATTGAACGGCCACCGTGTATTTAGGAGTGACTTCTAAAGCCGGCAACAAGCCCATACCGCTGCCACCGTATTGCTTTTGCAACTGCTCTCTGATGAAGGAACTGATTCTGTCCATTTCAATTTGAGAGTCACCGTAGTGTATCATTCTAAAGGTGGTGTTATCTGCTTGAGCTTGTTCTAATGCGGCAAAGAATTTATCCATGGCAGAATGGTCGTCATTGGCGAAATAAAATTTAGCCGGACTTTCCATGGCCTCCACTTGCATTAAAATGAGGGTGTCTTGGGTTGATTTATGTGGTTTTTTTAAGATGGCTTCTTTTTTTTCTTGTAAACTCATTTTGGCTTCCTGAGCTTTTATCTCAGCAAAGTATGCACTAGAGTCGATCTTAGTATCAAATTTTTCAGTGAAATCTGGCAATGCTTCTATCTTGGTATCACCGATTTGAATGTGCAATAAAGGCAATAGTTTAGAGGCAATGCCCAGGCTGCAAAGTGTAATGATTAAAAACAGAAGGACCTTTTGTGGTTTCATTGCTTTTTTAGCTATGTGTGCAAAAGTAACGAAAAATAAAAGTGCTTTATGATGGCATCAGAAAAATTAATTAACGCGTTTTCAAAGGTTTGTTTAAATTTGCTCAAGGTATGGAAGAGATCATCAACAAAGTCGATCAAAGTGGGTTGGTTCAAATAGATTTAGAACAGCTGTATGGTACTGAAAAGCGCTGTTTTATTGATATTAAGGACCAATTGTACATGGGCTTGATGTTGAAAGAAAAAGAGTTTAGAGCCTTTATAAAAGACCATGATTGGACGCAATACCAAGGTCAATTGCTAGCCATTGGTTGTTCTAACGATGCCATAGTGCCAACTTGGGCCTATATGTTAATGGCCAATAAACTGAGCGGGATAGCCAAGTTGGTGGTTTTTGGATCCTTGTCTGTTTTAGAAGATGTTTGGTTTGTCAAACAAATTGATGCATTAGATTTGAGCCAATACGCTGATCAAAAAATAGTGGTAAAAGGTTGTAGCCATGTTCCAGTTCCTGTAAGTGCTTATGTTTACTTGACTGAAAAATTAACGCCTTTGGTACAATCATTAATGTTTGGAGAACCCTGCAGTACTGTGCCACTGTACAAACGCAAGTAATTGTGGAAAAGGCAATGAGGTGATTCAAGTGCTGAGGCCTTAATTTCGTTTTAAAATTCATAAAAGTATGTTGAAGAAAATAGCATTATTGGCTTTGGTTTTTGTGTTGCCGTTCATGGCAATGGCACATGGTCATACAGATGGCCCTTCTATTGGTCCTGTTCGCATGGAGTTTATTTTGTTTGCCTTGACTTTAGTCGCGGTAGCTATTTTCCATAACCATACCATGCAGGTTGCACTCGCTGGTTTGGGGGTCATTTTGATTTGGGAATTGTTTGTTGCAAAAGGATTTTTAATAGGTGAACATTTTTTCGGTACGAATGCCATCATGGACCAAATCATTCACAAAGACATGCGTCAAGGTGAATGGGCTGTTATCCTTAATTTGATTGGATTGCTATTGGGCTTTGCCATCTTAGCTAAACATTTTGAAGAGAGTGGTATCCCTCAAATTTTGCCTAAATATTTGCCAGACAATTGGGTTGGTGGTTTTGTGTTATTGGTTTTAATCGCAATCATTTCTTCTTTCTTAGATAATATTGCTGCTGCCATGATTGGTGGTACAGTTGCTGCCACTGTGTTCAGAGGCAAAGTGCATATTGGGTATTTAGCGGCCATAGTAGCAGCGAGTAACGCAGGTGGCTCTGGCTCTGTGGTGGGAGATACTACTACTACCATGATATGGATTGCCGGTGTGCCAGCCACTGAAGTATTGAAGTCTTTCATAGCGGCTGTTCCTGCAATTATTGTTTTTGGTATCATTGCAGCTAAACAACAACACGCCTACCAAGCCATTACTAAAGATGCGCCTGCTAATGCAAAAGTGGATTACAAACGTTTGTTAGCGGTTTTGCTGATTTTAGTGGGCACAATTGTCACCAATTTCTTGTTTGATTTTCCGGCCTTAGGGGTTTGGGTAGCCATATTATTAGCGGCCAGTTTTACCAAAACGCCATGGGCAGAATCAAAACATGCCATTAGTGGGTCAGTGTTTTTATTGAGTTTGGTGATTGCGGCAAGTATGATGCCAGTGGACTCATTGCCAGCTGCTTCATGGCCAATAGCAATGTCTTTAGGCTTTGTGTCTGCAGTGTTTGATAATATTCCTTTAACCAAATTGGCCTTAACGCAAGGGGGCTATGACTGGGGCGTATTAGCCTTTGCTGTTGGTTTCGGAGGTAGTATGATTTGGTTTGGGTCATCTGCCGGTGTGGCGTTGTCAAATATCTTTCCTGAAGCTAAGTCGGTAGGGGCTTGGGTAAAAAATGGTTGGCATGTGATCTTAGCCTACGTGATTGGCTTTATGATCATGATAGGCGTCGCCAAATGGACACCTGATACAGTGCATATTCCAGCGGCTACTGCCAAAACGGAACAAACCCATTAATGGGTAATTCTCAATACTTTTTTAGTTTCGAAGAAGGGGAGCGGGAAGATGCTATGCAACTCAAATGTCTTGACCTTTCTTCTGATGAATTTGGCTTTGAAATCAATGATTTCTTGCACTAAGTCGCCGCCTTTTAAACAGGCAACTTCAGCGTCTGGTTTTAGGTTTTTAACAATCCAAGTATAGAAGTCTACCAGTTGGGTAACCGCTCTGCAAGTCACTAAATCATATTTACCAGTAATGCTCTCTGCTCGGGCTTGTTCTGCCTTAACATTCTTTAAACCTAATGCTTCTGCAACGGCTTGAACCACTTGGATTTTTTTGCCAATAGAATCCACCAAATGAAATTGTATTTCTGGGAACAATATGGCGAGGGGTATACCCGGAAATCCGCCCCCTGTACCAATGTCTAAAACGGTTTTGATGGGCTTGAAGTCAATGCACTTGGCCAATGCTAAAGCGTGCAAAACATGTCTGGTATAGAGTTCATCAATGTCTTTTCTGGAGATCACATTGATTTTTTCATTCCATTCAGCATACAAGGGATAGAGTTGGTCAAACTGTTGAATTTGATGGGCAGTGAGATTAGGAAAATACGTTTGTATGATGCTAGAATCTACCATGATCTTTGTTTTTTTGAATAGCTAATCAAGGCAATGAAAATACAATATGGCCAATACAAGATATCAAAGAATGGAATCCAAAAGGCTGAGCCACCTTGTTTAAGGCGCTTAAATGCTGTGGTCATAATAGGCCATTTGAATAGCCAATAAATGCCCAGCGCTATTAAACCATAAGGTCTTGCATCGGCAAAGCACATGCTGAGTGCAAAACTGATCCACAAAAAATGATGGGTGAAGGCATAGAATGCCAAGGCGCGTTTGTGCTGGCTTTTGTAGTATTTACCAGCTGCAATATGTCTTTTCTTTTGTTTGAACCACTCAGAGAAACTGTTTTTTGAATAGCTGTATACAAAGCCTTCTGGGTTCAAGCATACTGCTGTGTTTTGAGCAGTGCTAACTTGGTTAATGAAGAGGTCGTCGTCTCCTGAGGCAATGTGCAAATGACTGGCAAAGCCTTTGTGAGCAAAGAATAAATCTCTTTTATAACTGAGGTTTCTGCCAACGCCCATATAGGGGTTTTGTCTGAGCGCAAATCCGAGGTAGTTTAAGCCGGTGTAGATGTTTTCCATACGGGCAACTAAGTTGACCAATTTGCTTTGCTTGAAAAAGGGAGAATACCCCAGTACCACTTCAATTTTTGGGTTTTGAGTGTAATGGTATACCATGGCTTTAATCCATGATTGGCTTTGAGGTCTGCAATCAGCATCTGTTAGTAACAAGACTTCGTTTTTAGCCGCTTTGATGCCCAATGATAAGGCTAGTTTTTTGCCTAAATGGTTTTTCTTAATGTCTTCAGTTACAAAGACACCTTTGATTTTACTTTCGGTTTTTTGAAGTTGTTCTATGTAATCAGTTGAACCGTCCCAAGAGGCGTCATCTATGAGTATGATTTC
The DNA here is from genome assembly GCA_030832905.1 of Bacteroidota bacterium. Lineage (GTDB taxonomy): Bacteria > Bacteroidota > Bacteroidia > NS11-12g > UBA955 > JABMMZ01. The sequence continues at coordinate 39,170 of JAURIG010000003.1, read as the reverse complement.
AAAATTGGGATAATCCATTTGCAAGAGTTGAGGGACCAATTCTTGCAGGTTTTCATATTCACTTCGGGCGCAAATAATAATGCTCACACTTGGCCATTGTTCGGAATCAATCTTAGGGTTTTTATGCTTTATGATGCGCCAATAGTATCTGAAATGCAAGTAAACTTGAATGCCAATGAGCAATGCCAATACAGAGAGTATAATGAGCGAAACAATAGAGGGGAAGGTGAATAACATATTATTTAAATCCGATGCCTGTTTTTTGAGTTGGGATGTTGTCTGGGGTAAATTCTTTTACGTCTTCAAACAATAGCGTGCCAATGGTTTTAGCACTGCGCTTGCTTTTGGCCATTTCGCTGAGGCGCAAGTGTTGATTTCTTACAGCTTCCTCAATCACTTTTCTAACGGCTCTACCATTGCCAAAGTACTTGTCGCGTTTCTTGTACAAGTATTCTATGTAGGCTTTAAGTTGGTTTTTCGCAGCGTCGTCTGGTGTGATGTTGTGGTCAGCGAGTTGTTGTATGGCTATGCCTAATAATTCTTCAGGGTTGAAGTCTTCAAACTTGAAGGTTCTGTCGAATCTTGATTTTAAACCAGGGTTGGCTTCTAAGAAGCGTTCCATGTTTTGGGTGTAACCTGCTGCTATAACAATGAATTTGCCGCGTTGATCTTCCATGCGTTTGAGTAAGGTTTCAACCGCTTCTTTGCCATAGTCGTTGCCTCCACCTTCAGTGAGGGCGTAGGCTTCGTCAATGAACAATACACCACCCATTGCTTTGTCAACTAACTCAGCTGTTTTGATGGCGGTTTGCCCAATGTATCCTCCCACCAATGATTGACGGTCGCATTCTACTAAGTGGCCTCTTTCTAATATGCCAAGGGCTTTGTAGATTTGAGCCAATATGCGGGCAACAGTGGTTTTACCTGTACCTGGGTTACCTGTAAATACAGAGTGCAAAGAGAAGATTTCTCTTGGGTTTTTACCTGTTTCTTTGTAATACCTTACCAGTTTGATGAGTTCGTCTATGTCTGCTTTTACTTGGGCTAAACCAGTAAGCTTTTTAAGTTTTTGAACTGATTCTTTAAGGAGTTCTTCATCAATTGGAATGTCTGCAACGTCACCTTTGTGTTTCAAGTAGGCCTTTTCGATATCGTCTTTCTCAATGGTGCTGAGTGATTCAACGGTGAGTTGTTTTGGGTCTTTGGTTTTCATGACCCTCAAACCTAAATTCATTTTGAATTCATCGATTAGGGAATTGACCATACGCGCATTGCCAAAGAATTTGTCGCGGTCTCTGTAGGCGTCAACGAGGTGTTTGTATAAGTCTTCGCTGGCGTCTTTGCTGAGTTTAACGCCGCGTTTGTCGCAAGCATATTCAGCAATTTTAATGAGTTCTTGTGGTAAATAATCTGGGAAGTCATAGGTCATGTTAAACCTTGATTTTAAACCTGGATTAGATTCCAAGAAGGTGTTCATTTCTGTTGGGTAACCAGCTACAATGATGGCAATGTCTTGCGCGTCACTGAGTTCTTTTAAGAGGATCTCGATGGCTTCTTTGCCAAAGTCTTTGCTGTCATCGTCTTTTCTTGCAAGCGAGTAGGCTTCGTCAATAAAGAGTATGCCGTCTTTTGCTTTTTTAATGGCTTCTTTGGTTTTAGGCGCGGTTTGACCTATGAATTCTGCTACCAAGTCGCCTCTGTCTACTTCATGTACATGGCCTTTCTTTAAGAGGCCTAGTTCTTTGTATATGCGGCCTAGCATTCTGGCTACAGTGGTTTTACCTGTTCCAGGGTTGCCTTTGAATACGGCGTGTAGGTTGATGTGTTCGTTGTCTGATACCCCTTTCTCTTTTCTGAGGGCTATGAATTTTAAGTAATTGCTGTATTCTCTTACCTTTTCTTTGATGCTGCCAAGTCCAATCATATCGTCAAGGTCTTTCATGACATTGTCTATGGAGTCTTTGGCTGGTGGGTTGAAGTCTTTGGTTTCTGCAGCGATGTTGTCTAATTCATCTTCCTCAAGGCTCATGTCTGCATCAAAGTAGAAGCCTGATTGAACTAGTGGCATAAAGTCTTCTTCTATGGCATCAACATAGTCGTCGCCTACTTCGAATGGTACGCTGGCAATGAGTTCATCCATGAAAATGATTTCAATGTAATAGCGACCTCTTGCCCAGGTGCCTAGCATGTCGCTGCCCCAACCTACGCTGGTTGTGAATTGGTCTTCGTCAGGTTTGATGAAGAAGAGTTTTGTAGCAGCACCTTTTAAATGTCCTGAAGCGGTTTTGAAGTTGAAGCTGAGTTCGCAGGCCCAGTCAGTGCTTTTACGCGTTAGGTTTTTGGCATTGAATTCTATCCAAATGTAACGGGTACTGAGGGCATTGAAGCCGATATAATATTTTCTATCGATCTCTTGTAGGTTGGCGTCTGGGCCTTCGTACAATTTGAGGGTGTCGATTTTGAAGTAGGGGTTGATGCCGTTCTTTACCAAGCCTTGGCGTTCTACGTAGAAGCTTTTTGTGGCAATGAGTTCCTCGTTTAGATAGGCCTCCCAACGGTAGGTGCCGGCTTTCCAGTAGGTAGAGGGTGTTTTAACGCCCCAGCCTTCGCGTATGTATACGATGTTGTCGCGTTTGTCTATTGGTCTGTCACAGTTTAGATCGCAAATTTCTTCGTCCTGTTCATTCAAACATTTTAAATGCAGTCTGATATCCCAATTTTCCTCGTCGTATTTTTTGTTGAAAAAGGAGAATTCGCAATAGATGAATGCGGCTTCTTGTTCGTCAAAAACTGAACGGTAACGCTTGGCATTGTTGGCCAACCACTCGGTGCTGCCATAAATTTTAATGTCTCTGAATTTGAAACAATCTTTGATGTTCATAATCGATGAACAATATTACAGCTTTTAATGCCCTAAAAGAAACCCTCGCAGTTGAATTTATCGACAAGTTTTAGGGGTATAACTAATCCCCTAATACGAATGGTTTTTATGGATTTTTCAATTAGAAAGTGTTAAGCTCGGCTCGAACCCTCTGCTCGGGTTCTTATCCCTCCTAGGAAAATTTGTTGCATAAAAAAAGCCCTTGGCGGGTTCTGTTTTATCTTTAATCAATATTTAAATTTAATCAGAGGCAAAAACTTTGTACCTTAAACTTGATTGACTAGTTTTAGGATCGAAATAATTATAAACTTGAATGAAAGTCTTTCCATCAAAATACTGATAATTTAAATAAACTTTTTGTTGTATACAGTTCGAATTACTGTCGCTCAAAATAACAGAATATTTTTGATTGTTTGCGATATCCATAGCTCTAATTCTTGCCACACAGGAATCCGATGGATGCTTGTCAAGAGTGCAAACAAATCCATTATTGGTACTTATCCAAGTAGAAGTTATTTCATTGTCAAAAAAATACCTTAAACTATCTAATAATAAATTAGAATTCGTTTTTGAAAAACTATTTTCTAAAACAGAAATTCTGTTTGTTTTATATAAACTCAAATCAAATTCATTGACAAATAGCTTTGTTGGGCAAGGAAAGGAATCTAATAAATTATAGTTGTTTAATTCGCCAGTTAAGACATCATTACAATAAAGTAAGTTTTTATTAAACGTATAATTCAAATAATTTGTAATAGAAAAAACATTGGCATTCAATTTACGTTTAATTAAGGGAATGATTTGATTTGATTTAAAGTCGTATTTGTCTATAAATAAATTTCGTTTATCGGTTGATTTACTTGAAATATCAATCGAGAAGACTAAGTAAATGCATTTATCATAAACATGGATATTCGTATATTCAAAAAGCACTGAACTAGGATTATCTATTTGAAAATTAAAAACTTCTTTATTTTGAACAAAATCAAAACAACAAATTCGTGTACCATTGTCACATAGAAAATAGAATTTAGAGTCTTCAATAAAAAAATCAATAATACCTTCATACTCTAAATGACTCAAATCAATTGTCCATTCTGACAACTTAGTTGTTTCAAAGTTAAATTTTGAAACCTTAACTATTAACGTTTCTTGGCTTTCTAAAATGTATAAGTTATTATCAATACATTTTGTCAATGAAGCCGCCTTATTTTTAAATGTGTATAATAAATCTTCTTTATTGTATTTAAACTTCAAATTCTGTGTAGCATGACTTTCAATTGCTTTAAAAGCAATAAAAAGCAATAACAGAACACAATATTTAAAATTGTATGATTTAGACATTACATGAAACACTTACATAACCGTTTGCATTACCGTTCACATCAATAGTAATACTCCAAACAACGGTATAAATTCTAACTGTTTGATCAGAAATCACAACAGTTTCCGAATGTGTTCCAGTTAGGACATTATTGTCTATATAATTATTGGCTAAGTCCAATAGAAAATTACCCCAATAATCATCAATAGCATCATTTATAGATTGAGAATTTGCATCAATAGGCTGTTGTTCCTGAGCCAGAACATGTTAGTACCCACCCTTCACAGTTTTTGGGCTCAGCAACTGTTCCACATTGATAAATAACTAATTCTTGTTTTACATGACCACACATTACTTGGCCTAACAGGTTTTTACCACAATCATTAACTGTTTTATTGATAATAGGCCTTGCATGAGAAGTTTTAAACGTTAAAACTAGTAATAAAGTTAATGTAATTTGTTTAATCATGTTTTAATATATTTTATGCAAAAATAATAATTTTACATAAACAAACAACAAAAGTAATTTATTTTTTATTTTAATTCATATTCATAATTAATTTACATTATTGTAAAAAATGAATTTTAAATAATTTAAAGCTTATATTTATAAGATTTATAATAAATCACAAAGTGAACCAAGGGGATTGCTAATGTTGTTTCATTTCGTTCGGCTCGAACCCTCTACTCGGGTTCTTATCCCTCCTAGGGAAATTTGTTGCATAAAAAAAGCCCTTGGCGGGCTGTTTTTTATGTCTTAAAGCGGTGAGGGAGGGATTACTTCGTGGTCTCGCAAGCTCGGCTCGAACCCTCTGCTCGGGTTCTTATCCCTCCAAAGGAAATGGGCATAAAAAAAACCCTTAGCGGGTTTTATTTTAATTTTAATTGCGGTGAGGGAGGGATTACTTCGTGGTCTCGCAAGCTCGGCTCGAACCCTCTGCTCGGGTTCTTATCCCTCCTAGGAAAATTTGTTGCATAAAAAAAAGCCCTTGGCGGGCTTTTTTTTATGTTTTAAAGCGGTGAGGGAGGGATTCGAACCCTCGGTACAGTTTCCCGTACGGCAGTTTAGCAAACTGCTACTTTCGGCCTCTCAGTCACCTCACCGAATTATGGGGATGCAAAATTAATCGTTTATTCAAGAAAACAAAATTAAAATTCAGAGATTTTAAACGACAATGTTGGAGAATAAAACTTGGATTTATTCTACTTATCGCTATTTTGCCAAAATATTTTGGACAGAAATCATCTACACTTTGCAATAGAACCAGGATCTGCAGATTGGTTCACCTTAAATTTAGGCTTATTAGCGGCAGCGATAGTATTAATCATAGCTACCTATGCTTTCAAACACCCTGAAAAACGAATGCTAATAGCAAAAATTATGGCTGTTATTGTTGCTGTAAATTGTGTGTATAGCCATATTTATTATTTGCAGAAAGGCACATGGGACATTCAAAACAATCTGCCTTTTCATTTGTGTTCGATGTCTGAAATCATAGCGATTGGTATGTTGTTAACACGTTCTCAATTGCTGTTTGAATTACTTGTTTTTTGGAGTGCAGGCGCTGTTCATGCTTTTATAACGCCTGAATTAACACATGGCCAAGGAACTTATGAGTTAATTACATATGGTTTATCACATGGAGCAGTAATATTGGCTGCTTTTTATGGCACACTGGTTTTAAAAATTGAATTGCCCAAACACGCCTGGTGGAAAGTGTTTTTATTGACTCAATTGTGTATTCCAATTATAGGGCTAATTAACCATTTAAGCGATGGTAATTATATGTTTCTATGTCAAAAGCCTAATGCTGACAATCCATTTGTAATCGGTGAATGGCCATGGTATATTGTGGGTTTAGAATTAGCGATCCTTGTTCATTTCTATGCATTTTATTTATTGCACAGGTATTTATTCAAACGTTTCAATGCTCAGCCAGTGGTTTAGTTGCAAAAAAGTTTGCAAAAGAAAAAAATAATCTTACCTTTGCAGCCCAGTTCTTAAAAAACAAAACCTTTTTCGGGGTGTAGCGTAGCCCGGTATCGCGTCTGCTTTGGGAGCAGAAGGTCGTAGGTTCAAATCCTGCCACCCCGACTAAACAATTGGCAGTAGACAGTTTGCAAATTTGCATCAATTGTGACTGCCTTTTTTTTTAAACAAGGTCTCGTAGCTCAGCTGGATAGAGCAACAGATTTCTAATCTGTGGGTCAGGGGTTCGAATCCCTTCGGGATCACTAGCAAAGTAAAGGTTCTCTGTTCTCAGAGAACCTTTTTTTATGCAAGAAAAAACCAAGTAATATTTAAGTTGTTTTTTAAATTGTATAGTCTCTATTCATTTTTTAGTCTTCTTACTTAAGTTTTTGAAGGCATAAAAAAAGCGGTTTGCGCCCAAGCAAACCTTTACTTAGCTAGTAGACGCCCACCATTGTGGATCACGCAGTAATCCCTGTTTTTTCTTCCATTGTCGTAGACATTGAGTGTTTTATAAAGGGCGTAAAAAGTTAGCAAAGCAAGTGCTTTGCTTTGGTTTTTTTGCAGGACCTTTTTCTGGGATCACGCAGTAATCCCATCACTAATAAACATTTATTTCGATCTTGTTTACGGAGTTTATTTGTCTTTTATAAAGCGGACGTAAAGACCAACACATTTACCTTGGTTTTCGTCTGTGTCTACACCAGAATATCCGCCAAATCCATGATTTGTCCAAGAGTTGTATGTTGGGGCATCTATTGACCACCAAGCCATATGGCTGCCTAAGTTTTTAAACTCACCTGTATGTGATCTGTCGCCTCCGTATTGAATTGTTAACCCGTTTTTAGCGTAAATTTCATCAATTTCACCTATTAGCGAATCAATGACTATTGTGCTGTCAGAGTTGTAGATTTGATTCTTAAATGTTTTCCAATCTTGCTCATTGGGTATTTTCCAACCTTTAGGAGCTAAAGATCTAGTATCAGTAATCGCATACCAATTGTACAGATAACCTATCGTTCTGCCAATGCTATCATTGTTCTCGTAAATGCAATAGGCAGCTTGTTTATTTGAGCAAGCTTGAACCCATGCGGCTTCACTTGCTGCGAAAATTAGAGTGTCTCCATTTCTGAATTTAATAACCGTTGCATTAGATTCTGCCCATTCAATTGTTTTGGGCTCAGGTGTTTTTATTGGCTTCTTTTTGGCCTGAATATCTTGGATGCTCAACCCAGTTAGGAAGCAAAAAACAATAAAGTGGAAAAGCTTATTACACATAGTTACAAATCTAACAAGTTTTTTTGTTCATCTTTGAATAGATTTTGGAATTAATGTCAGATAATAAAATTAAACTATTCAGCGTTGCATGATAAGGAGGGAAGGTAAAATGTTAATCAAGCGGGTTTTAATTTTATTGGTTTTGACTATGGGGGCTGTTATGGCCTCAGCGCAGTCAGTTCAGTATTTCATTCGCAACAAAAAGAACAATGCCAGTGTGTTGGTTTTGTACCCTAATCAAACGTATGCCTACTTTATTCAAAAACCTCAAGGTTATAAAAAAGACAGTGGCACTTATACCTGTTCCAAACGACACCAAGCTTTAAAGTTGCAATCAGATGCTGTTATAGGTTGTGCGCACGATTTATCTGGGCTCAATTGCTATCTGCAAGGTCAAACCATTACGGATGATATGGGCACTGTCCTCCTAAAGACGCTACCCAGTAATGACTCTTTGCTTAATTCCTTACGTCAACAAAAAGCAAAACCATCATCGACAAAAACTTCAGTGACTTCAATCCAAGCTACACTAGTACAAACAAATACTTATACTGTTCAATTATTGCCCAGAAATGATTCTTGGTACAATAAGGTACAACACTATGACCCTGTTTATGTCAAAAAAGCCAATGCTCAGGCGGATACAATGTACCGTCAAGAATTAGCCAGCAGAAAGGAATACAATACCACTACGCCCGGTAAAATAAAAATCTATCAACTCGCTAAATCTTTAACCCAAAACTTCAATTCCGATTCTTTAAAAGTAATGGCATTAGCCAACTGGATAGTCAGGAACTTTCATTATGATTTAAATGGGCCTGTTGATCCAGAATCTTTATTAACGGCTAAGGCAACGCGTTGTCAAGGGTATGCTGATTTTATGACTGAAATGTGCTTGGGCATCAATTTGCCTTGCTTGACCATCAGTGGTTACGCTGATAACTTTATGGGAAACAGGGTTTATGATCAGGTTAAAACCAACCACGCATGGAACATTGTTAAAGTCAAAGGCCAGTGGCGTTTACTCGATGTTACTTGGCTCGATCCTGTTGGAGGTGTGGGGAACTCTGTGAATGGTCAATCTGATTATTTTTTAAGCCACCCCCTTGATTTTTTGTTTGACCATATGCCCTATGATCCTGCCTTCAAATTTACCAATTTAAGAGAGGCATCCATTTTAGATTATGTCAATTCACCTATTAGGGTTCAAAGCTCACAACAATTGCAATATTTAGGGCCTAAATCAACAGTTCATTATTTATCTGACAGCATTATGACGTTTTACGTCTACAGTAAAAAACCTATCAGTCTAAAATGTGAATTCAATGACTCTGATGCCTGGTATAATCCCACAGATATTCCTCTCGGAATGGGGGTTAATAAAGTCACAGTTAAAGTGCCTAAAAATTGCCGACAACTCTATTTTACTCATCCAGAATTAACCTTCAGATTCAAACTCTTTGCAGACCCTCAACCCAGTCAACTTTTCCGTGAAGCTTTGATAGAAGACAACTCGCCCTATACCAAACAATTTTACCAATTCATACAAAAGCAATTAAGTGCAGCTACTTTGACAATTGACAAAACATTGCCAGCCGAATTTCAAAACAAAGACCTCTGGCTACCTGTCTTAAAACAATACAAAGGTCGATTGCCCGCCACCAACCTCTATTCCTATTCTGAAACCAAATTCAATTCGAAAAATAAGCCCGTTTATACAGACGTTACGGAGTATCAATTCTTTATGAATGGACTCAATATTCAAGGTCAAGCAGTCTATGTGAAAGCCATTGTGAAATGTCCTTTCGACAAGTATTTAAACTCAACAGCGGAACAATGTCCGCTCACTCAAATGGTCTTGTCACTCAAAGACCCCACAGATTGGTGATGAACTTTTTAATAAGTTAGTCACAACTGTTAGAAGTGAGTTAAAATTAAATACTTTTGTAACTGTGAAATTTTCGGAGATTTTAGGTCACAGTGCCATAAAAGCCAATTGGACTTCCTCTATTCGACAAGGGCGGGTGCCACATGCACAGCTCTTAGTGGGAAAGGAGGGTAATTCCGCCTTGGCAATGGCAACAGCCTATGCTCAGTATTTGTCTTGTGCTCAGCCTACTGATTCAGACAGTTGTGGTCAATGTCCATCTTGTATAAAATACCAACAACTCATTCACCCTGATTTGCATTTTTCGTTTCCCATCTTTGGAGCAGACGCCATTTGCGATGACTTTATACAAGACTTCAGAGCCGCCTTTATTGCCAACCCACAGTTGTCTTTAGGGCAATGGTTTGCTTATTTGAAAGCAGACAATAAAAAGCCCAATATTCCCATCAAGGAGTGTCGAAACATCATCAAGAAATTAGCCTTGAGGCCTTATGAGTCAAGCTACAAAGTGTTGGTCATGTGGTTGCCAGAATACTTAGGCAAAGAAGGGAATGTACTGTTAAAATTATTAGAGGAACCCCCTCAAAACACCTTGTTCTTGTTGGTAACAGACAATCAAGAAGCCATATTGAGTACCATTATTTCGAGAACTCAATACACCAGAATTCCAAGCTATACTTACCCAGAAATCGAAAGGTTTTTAGTAGAGCAAAAAGCCATAGCCTCAGACATTGCAAAGAATGCTGCGCTCATGGCAGAAGGCAACCTCAGTAAAGCCATAGAACTCGCCTCAGAATTAGACAACCCTCAGTTTGAAGACTTCAGACAATGGGTCTTGGATTGCTATCAAGGCAATATGACTAAAGTGATTGGCGATATGGACAAATTCTCGGAAAAAGGCAAAGAGGGCATAAAGCTCTTTTTATTGTATGGCATTCAACTTTTCAGAGCCTGTTTGTTAATGGCACAAAATTCAGATAAACTACAACTCAATTCAGCCGAAAAAGAATTTGTGTCAAAGCTATCAAAATGGGTCAATCAAAGCAATATTCAAGCCCTTTACGAAACCTTTAATAAAGCCATCTTTGAAATAGACCGCAATGGCAGTGTAAAATTAATCTTAATTAACGTATCTTTGAGGCTCAAAAATTGTTTGCAAACAGCCATGGCTCATGCAAACAAACCTTAAATAAAACTCAAAAATGGGATGTGGAAGTTGCGGTACTCAGGGCGGTTGCTCTCCAGCTGGTTGTAAAAGCAACGGCGGATGCAGCAGTGGTGGGTGCAATAAATTAAATGTATACAATTGGCTAAGCCATACGGTTATGCCAGATCATTATGTGCCTTTTGATGTGGTTGAAATCCGCTTCAAAGGCAGTCGTAAAGAATTTTTCAGAAACGCCAACGGATTGGAATTATACACAGGAGACACCGTTGTGTTAGAATCCGAAATGGGCTACGATGTAGGTCAAGTCTCTATAGCTGGCGAATTGGTGCGCTTGCAACTCAAGAAAAAAGGCATCAAGGAAAATTCAGATAGCATTAAGAACATTGTTAGAAAAGCTACTGATAAAGACTACGAAAAATATTTAGAAGCCAAATCAAGAGAGGTTAAGGTGCTTGAAAGAGCCAGAACCATTGCCCTCATGATGAAGCTTGAAATGAAACTCAGTGACATTGAAATCCAAGGCGATAACAAGAAAGTGATTTTCTTTTACACTGCAGAAAGCCGTGTGGATTTTAGAGAGCTCATCAAACGCTTTGCTGAAGAATTCAAGCTCAGAATTGAAATGCGCCAGATCGGCTACCGCGAGGAAGCCTCAAGATTAGGCGGCATAGGCTCATGTGGTCGTGAATTGTGTTGCTCTACTTGGTTAACCGATTATAAATTGGTTAATACCTCTGCGGCGCGTTATCAAAATTTATCCATCAACATGTTGAAGTTGTCTGGCCAATGTGGCAAACTCAAATGTTGTTTAAACTATGAACTTGATACCTATATGGAAGCATTAGACGCTTTCCCTAAAGGTAAAACGGTTAAGGTAGATACAGAAGTGGGTACAGCCATTATGGTCAAAACCGACATATTGAAACGTTTAACTTGGTTTGTGTACGAAGACAAACACAGTTGGATTTGTATGCCGCTTGATACCATAAACAGCTACATAGAAATGAACGCCAAAGGGCAGAAAGCGCCAGAATTGGTGGGTGAACAAGTTGAACCTAAAATTGATGCAGATGGGTTTACCGCCCCATACATTGCTGCTGATTTAGCCAGTGACGACATTACGCGTCTTGACAAAAAAGCCAATAACAACGGTAAGAAGAAACCGTATCAGAAACACAAAGGACCGTCTAACCGACCTAACGATGGCAAAGGCCCACAAGGCTCAGGGCCAAAGCCAAATCAGCACAGACGACCTCATCCGAACAATAACCAACAACAAAATAGAAATAAAGATAAACAAGGGTAATCAATAAGCATGCTGACACTACAAGCCATCAGAAACAATACGCAAGAGATCATAGAAAGGCTCTCAAAAAGAGGCGTTGACAGGTCTGAAGCCATTCAGGATATTCTTAAAACCGACGAAGAAAAACGTTCGGTTCAAACCCAAGTGGAACAGTTGTTGGCCCAAAGCAATGCCATGGCTAAAACCATTGGAGACCTATACAAAACAGGTCAAAAAGACGAAGCAGATGCGCAAAAAGCAGTATCGCTTCAATTAAAAGAAGACATCAAACAGTTGGAAGCGCAATTGGCTGGCATTGAAGCACAATTGTTACAAAAGTTATATGAGATTCCGAACGCCCCAAGCGCTCAAGTGAAATACGGTAAAACCCCAGAAGAGAACGAAGTTGTATTCGAATGGGGCGAAGAACCGGTTTTGCCATCGGATCCAAAACCACATTGGGACTTAACTACCCAATACAGTTTGGTTGATTTTGAATTGGGGAATAAAATTACTGGTGCCGGTTTCCCTGTATACACAGGCAAAGGGGCCAGATTACAAAGAGCCCTCATCAATTTCTTTTTAGATGAAGCCTTAAAGGCAGGTTACTACGAAGTACAACCACCTATTTTTGTGAACGAAGCCAGTGGTTATGGTACCGGTCAATTGCCAGACAAAGAAGGGCAAATGTACCACGCTGTTCTTGATAACCTTTACGCCATTCCAACGGCTGAAGTGCCTATTACCAATATCTACCGCGACGTTATTCTTAAAGAAGAAGAGTTGCCGATAAAAAATGTAGGATACACCCCTTGTTTCAGACGCGAGGCAGGTAGTTACGGCGCCCATGTGAGAGGCCTTAACCGTTTGCATCAATTTGATAAAGTTGAAATCGTTCAAATAGCAAAGCCAGAACACAGTTACCAAGCCTTAGAAGGCATGTTGGAACATGTTAAAGGCCTTATGCAAAAACTAGGTTTGAAATTTAGAATTTTGCGTTTGTGCGGAGGCGATATGGGATTTGCCAGTGCCTTAACCTATGACTTTGAAGCCTGGAGCGGTGCCCAACAAAAATGGTTAGAAGTGAGTTCAACCTCTAACTTCGAAACCTTCCAGTCTAACCGCTTAAAGTGCCGTTATAAAACCAAAGAAGGTAAAAACGAATTGGTACATACGCTTAACGGATCGGCTTTAGCTTTGCCAAGAATTGTAGCCTGTTTGTTGGAGAATAACCAAACTGAAACAAGTATCAATATGCCGGCTTGTTTACACCCATATTTGGGTTTTGAAACCATCTAAATACATATTACTCAGCATTGTTTGTTTTGGCAATGTAATTGGCCTCAAGGCCCAATGGACGGCTTGCATAGATTCCAGTAGAATCAACGCCATGTTTCAATGCAATGATCCTGTATACAACCCTGTTTGTGGTTGCAACCAAATAACCTACCGCAACGAATGTACAGCCTTTAATGTGTATGGTGTAAGAACCTATACCAGTGGGGTGTGTTCAGGGCTCGATATGGATGTGTTCCCTGTGCCTGTTGGTCCTTTTAGCGATTTGCACATCAACCTGTCTTATCCTGATTTAGTGACTGGGTCAATGGACTTTAAAGTCATTGATTTGTATGGCAAAGTCATAGAACAAAGACTGTTTAGTTCAGTCAATCGGGTAAATCTGCAGCTCAGTGTAGCCACCTGGCCAACAGGTGTCTTTGTGCTATTGCTCAGCAATGGAAGACAATCTGTGGTCCAAAAAATCTCTAAATATTGAACATAAAAAAAGCCCCTGAAACTCAGAGGCTTTAATACTTTTAAAAGTGATGATTATCTTTTGATGTTGTCAAGGGTTAGAGTGAAACACAAGGTGGTGAATGGCTCAATGCTCATTTCACCAGTGTATGGGTTTCTGCTGCCTTCTTGGCCATAAGCCAATTGCCAAGGAATAATGATTTCTGCTGTAGAACCTTCTTCCATCATGCTCAATGCTTCTAAGAAACCTTTGATAGCGCCAGCATTTAAAGCGGTTTTGAATGCAGATTTACCTTCGTTTGAGTCAAAGATTTTGCCATCAATGAATTTGCCGGTGTAGTGCACTTCAACTGTGTCTGTGATATTAGGTTTAACACCGTTACCAGCTTTAATTTGTTTGAATAATAAACCAGTTTTGCTAACAAAGTAACCATCGCTTTTGCGTTTGTTGATGAAATCATCGCCTAATTTTTTGTTGCCACCGAATTGTGCTTCAATGGTGTAGTCGTTTAAGATTTTGCCAATGGTCTCTCTGTTCATAGCCAAAGAGCTATCGCCATTTTTCAAACCTTGTTCAAGTGCAGCTTTGAAAATTTCCCAATTCACTTCTTTGATTTTGAAATTGTGCAACATGCTACCGCTGTAACCACCGAAGGCATAAGCAAAAGAATCGTCCATGTTTTTAAGGGTTGGTTTAGACCCTGATTTGTCGCCGCAAGCTGCCATTGATAAAATAACAACACTTGCTAATATTGATAAGCTTTTCATTTTGTTTTCTTAGAGCAAAATTAAGGGAATTAAATGGTTTTCAAAATAAGTTTAAGTCTTTGTGCTATTAACAATAAAAAAAGCCCCTGATTACTCAGAGGCTTTAATTTACATTATGAAAAAACAACTACTTATAACAATCTAAAAACGCTTTCCATTGGTCATTGGTTAAAATCTCTTTAACCTTTCTGACAAATATTTCGCAGCAGGCTGCCAAACGTTTAGCGTAGGTATCTTTGATCAACTTAAGGCCGGTTTCGAAACTGGATTTAAGGTCTTTCATCTTCGTTTCAAATTGCGCTTTGGTAATGGTGCCATTTTTTAATTGTGCAATATATTCTTTACGCGCATTTTCTGTTTTCAATAACAATTTAGCATAAGCCTCTTTATGGGCAAGCATATCTGCATGTTTGCACAATTCATAAGCTCTGATGGCTCTTCTTAACATGTGTTCTTGTGAATCGGTTAAGGTTAATTTCTTCATACAAGTGAAGAAACGTTTTTCCTCAAAGGCTCTTTTATATCCTGCACTGTCCATGTCAGTTTCAGTTAAGGTGTACAATTCAGGCATACCATCATTAACTGCATAGTATGGGGTTGAATCATTGCCTTCGGTATAATTTAAGGCAGTGTACTGATCGTTTGCTTGATTGATCAATGACTCAGCAGTGTAGTTGTCTATAGTGGCAATAACTTCTGCTTCTTTTTTGCAACTGCTAACTGTGAATAAAATAAAAGCGGCAATTACAGTTGCAATTCGGAGGATTCTAGTGTAATTCATCATAAATGTATTGGTGTTTTAATGGGTTAGACTGCACTTTTTTGAAATGGTTGCATCTACTCCGAAAAATTTTTGTAAAAAGTGGTTTTGACTTCTGAGATAAAGCTTAAAATCTCCTCTTTGCCTTTTTTGTCAATGGCTGAACTGACAAACATTGTTGGCAGTTCTTCCCATGATGCTAATAAAGTTTCACGATACAATGCTAAATGGCTGTCTAAGTCTTTAGGTTTGAGTTTGTCTGTTTTGGTAAAGACCATAGCAAAGGGAATGCCTGATACACCCAACCATTCTATGAATTCCAAATCGATTTTTTGAGGTGGTATGCGTGAGTCAATCAAGACAAACACACATTGCATAAAAGTTCTTTCTAGTAAATAGCTTTGAATCAATTCCCCAAATTCAGCCCTCGAAGCTTTTGATACTTTCGCATAACCATAGCCCGGTAAGTCAATTAAGTACCAGCTATTGTCGACCAAAAAACGAACGATGTGTTGGGTTTTGCCTGGTTTTGATGAGGTTTTGGCAAGGTCTTTATGGTTGCAAAGCATATTGATCAGGGAGCTTTTGCCCACATTGCTTCGGCCAATAAAGGCAAACTCAGGAAAATCTTCTTTTGGAAGCACTTTGGTTGATGGATAGGACCCTTTGAATTCTGCTTTCATGTAGTATGTTAAAAGCGCTGAAATGATTATCTTTGCTTTTTTAATCACCGCAAAAATAAGCATATTTACCTTGACCGCTATAAAACCCATACAAAGCTCAGACAAAAGCAAGAAAGAACAAGTAGAAGAAATGTTTGATAACATCTCTAAACGCTATGATTTTTTGAATCACTTTTTGTCTTTAGGGATTGATAAAGGCTGGCGCAAAAAAGCCATTGCCCAATTAAAACCCTTGCAACCTAAACGCATTCTTGATGTGGCTACTGGCACGGGTGATTTAGCCCTCGAAGCTTTGAGCTTAAACCCAACAGCCATTGTGGGCGTTGATTTGAGCGAAGGGATGTTGAGTATGGGCAGAATCAAAATGCAGAAAAAAGGTTGCGACCATTTGATCAGTATGGTGAAAGGAGATAGTGAGAAATTATTGTTTGAAGACAATAGTTTCGATGCTTGTACCGTTGGATTTGGAGTGCGTAACTTTGAAAATCTTGACAAAGGCTTAGCTGAAATTTACCGTGTGCTTAAACCAGGCGCCATGTTGGTGGTATTAGAATTCAGTAAACCTAAAGCCTTTCCAATCAAGCAACTTTACCAATTTTATTTCAGTGCCATATTGCCATTATGGGGCAGGTTGATTTCTAAAAGCCAATCAGCCTATACCTATTTGCCAGAATCAGTGAAACACTTCCCTGACGGACAAGATTTCTTAAACCACTTAAACCAATTGGGCTTCAAAACCACCAAAGTTAAATCGCTATCGTTTGGTATATGCAGTTTGTACACCGGTATAAAATAATATTGACCTTTGCCTGCATGTGCTTTGTTTCGGCCCAAGCTCAAGAGCATAGGCCCAATGACGATCAAAGACCATGGCATTTTGGGATTTCTTTAACCCCCAATTTTGCCAAAGCCAAATATGTTTTATCGACTGATTTTTATGCCAAAGATTCTGTAAGACACCTTAAAGTTGAGGGGTTTTCAGGGCTTAATTTTGGCGGTATAGCAGACTATAGAATAGGGCGTTATTTTACGGTTAGGTACCTGCCGCAAATTGAATTTTCTCAAAGGAATTTCACCTTCACTTTTGCAGACCGAACGCAAACGGCTAAAACTGAATCGGTGTCATTGAACCAATGTTTGCTTTTGAAGCACCACTCGGTAAGACACAGAAACCACCGTTTTTATGTTATTGGTGGGCTGCGTTACTCGCATGATTTTCAAAGCAACGAAACCACTGTGAGAGGGCCTAATTTACCGATGGTGGCGTTTAAAGCCAATTCGTTTTATTACGAATATGGTTTTGGCTATGACCACTATGGTATTTGGTCTATGATCTCTACTGAATTCAAAATGAGCAACAGCATTACCAATATGCTCAGTTCAGATCCTTATATTTTTTCAAGTTCTTTTGAACGCATTCAAGCCAGATTGTTTCAAATTTCCTTTTTATTCCACAATTGAAGTTTCATTTACAACATACCGATACCCATAGCAAGGCTCGGGCAGGCGCCCTTCAGACCGATCATGGTCTAATTCAAACCCCTATCTTTATGCCGGTGGGTACCATTGGCAGTGTGAAGGCTATCAATTTTGATCAGCTCAATCACCACATCAAAGCCCAAATCATTTTAGGCAATACCTATCATTTGTATTTAAGACCAGGTACAGAGGTCTTGAATGCCGCCGGTGGTTTGCATAAATTCATTAATTGGGATAAACCTATTTTAACGGATTCCGGAGGATACCAAGTGTATTCCTTGGCTGAAAGGCGCAAATTGACTGAAGAAGGCGCTAAGTTTCAATCGCATATTGATGGGTCAAGGCATCTATTTACACCCGAAAATGTGATGGATATACAACGTCAAATTGGCGCTGATATCATTATGGCCTTTGACGAATGCCCGCCCTATCCGAGCACTTATGAGTATGCTAAAAAAAGCATGCATTTAACCCACCGTTGGTTAGGCCGTTGCCAACAACGCTTTAATAATACTGAGCCTTTGTATGGTTATGAACAAGCATTGTTTCCAATTTTACAAGGTAGCACCTTTAAAGATTTGCGTCAAGAAAGTGCAGAATACATTGCCTCCAAAGAGGCGGTGGGCAATGCCATTGGCGGATTAAGTGTAGGCGAGCCAGCAGAGATCATGTATGAGCTCACCGATGTGGTTTGTCAGATTTTGCCAACCGATAAACCAAGGTATTTAATGGGGGTTGGTACCCCAGAGAATTTACTCGAATGTATAGCCCTTGGGGTAGATATGTTTGATTGTGTAATGCCAACGCGCAATGGTCGCAATGGTATGTTGTTTACCTCTGAAGGCAGCATCAACATTAAGAACAAAAAATGGGAAAAGGATTTTAGTCCTGTAGACCCCATACACTTGCCTCAACATTCAAAGGCTTATTTAAGACATTTGTTTATGGCCGGCGAAATGTTAGGCCCGCAATTGGCCAGTTTGCACAACTTGAGTTTCTATTTGTGGTTGGTAAATACCGCTCGCGAACACATCTTGGTCAATACCTTTTCGACTTGGAAAACTAAAATGGTACAACAATTGAAACAAAGGCTATGATGCGGTTTTTAAAAACATTTGATTGGTATATCATCAAAAAGTTTTTAACCACTTTTGTGGTGACCTTAAGCCTATTCATCATCATCATTATTGTATTTGACATTTCAGAAAAACTCGATGATTTCTTACAAAAAGAAGCTCCGATGTCTGAAATCATTTTCAAGTACTATTTCAATTATGTGCCTTTCTTTTTAAATCTGTTTAGTCCGGTATTTATTTTTATATCGGTTATATTTTTTACCTCTAAATTGGCTTCTCGCAGCGAGATTGTGGCCACTTTATCTGCCGGTGTGAGTTACAAACGCTTTCTAAGGCCCTATGTCATTACCGCAGGTCTTTTGTCGGTTTTGTCTTTCTTTTTAAACGGTTTCATTATTCCGCATTCAGATAAGAAGCGATTAGAATTTGAAAACCAATACATTCGAAACACCAACGATGATTATACCAATAATGTGCATACCCAAATTCGACCTGAAATGTATTTTTATGTGGAGTATTTTGGCAAGGCAGACAGCATAGGTGAAGGGGTGTCTTTGGAACAATACAAGCAACACAAATTGCAAAGTAAATTATTTGCTAGGCGCATTACTTGGAACCATAAAACCGATAAATGGCGCTTAGAGGATTATCTGATAAGAGACTACAAAGCAGATGGCAGTCAAGTTATTACTAGAGGTAAATTCTTAGATTCAATGATCCCTTTTAACCCTGATGACTTCTTTAGGCGCATAGACGACGTTCAATCCTTTGATTTGTTTGAGTTGAATGCCTTTATTGCTGAGGAAAAAGTAAAAGGGAATGACCACTTAGATTATTACATCACAGATAAATACCGCCGATTTTCAGCGCCTTTTTCAACCTTTATCTTAACCGTAATTGGTGTTTGTGTGTCGAGCAAAAAATCAAGGGGTGGGGTAGGCCTTAATTTAGGCATAGGGATATTTATTAGTTTCCTCTATTTGTTTTTAATCCAGTATTTCAACACCTATGGCACAACTGGTAAAATCTATCCGATGATAGCCGTATGGATTCCCAACCTTATTTTCTTGTTAGTGGCCTTATACCTTTACAAGAAGGCCCAAAAGTAATTAGGCGGTAATGGCGTTGATAATGGTATCCCAACTAAATGCTTTTTTGAAATCATTGGCCGCTTGGCTCATGGCTTCGCCACGATTGTTGTCGTAGAAGTCATTCAAGGCAGCGGCAATGCTTGTGGTGTCTTGCTCACACACATAGCCTACTTTATTATGAGGCACTGTTTCAGCCAGCCCACCCACATTGGTTACCAGCATGGGTTTATTAAAGTGATAAGCAATTTGAGTCACGCCGCTTTGGGTCGCGCTCAAATAGGTTTGCACCACCATGTCTGCTGCTGAAAAATAAGTAGCCACTTCTGCATTGGGAATAAAGTCATTGCGTTCAATAACGGCTTCCGTTAGTTGCAAAGTTTTTATGAGGTCTTTAGTTGCTTGAGGGTCTTCGTAGTATTCACCAGCAATGATCAATTTGACCCCTTTCTGAGCCAATTGACTTTCAGCAAAGCTGCTTAATAATAAGTCTAAACCTTTGTATTTTCTGATGAAGCCAAAGAATAATAAGTACTTGAATTGAGGGTCTAATCCAAGCGCTTTAATGGCGGCCGTTTTATCCATTAAGGCCCCAAAATTATCATACATTGGATGTGCAATGTACTGAGATGGTTTTTGCGGCACCAAAGTTTTTAAATCGTTTAATACAGACTGGCTCATGGTGATAAATGCATCCATGCTGTTGACGAAATAATTGGTGCAAATTTGATCGTAAAAATGTTTTTCGTGCGGGTAAATGTTATCTGCAATCGCCATGACTTTTGTATGGCCGTTGCGTTTAACTATTCTGGCAATAGTGCCCAAGCATGGCGCCATAAAAGGCATCCAATACCTGAAGACCATTACATCAGGCTTGACCTTTTTGTAGTGCTGCCCAATCTTGATCCAATTCAAAGGATTAATAGAATTGATGCCGGTATGAATGGCTAAACCATCTGGGGCAGCCTCTGTGCTGTATTGGGTTTTACCCGGAAACAAGATGTTCGGATATTGTAAAGAGAAACTTAATATGGAGGCTTGATGGCCTTGGTCTAATAAGCCTTTGCACAAGCGTTCGTTGTATGTGCTTAAGCCTCCTCTGAGCGGGTAGGCAGGGCCCACTATAACCACTTTCTTATGCATCGATGCCAATGGTTTCAGCTATGGCGTATTGGTTGCGGTCTCCACTCGAACGACTGATTAATTCGCCCAAAAAGCCAGCTAAAAAAAGTTGAGTACCAATGATCATACTGACTAAACCCAAATAAAACAAAGGCGATTCAGCTACCAATGGTGCGCGTTCATGTTGAATGATGTGTATGAGTTTGTCAACCAACATATACATCGCAATGCTAAAGCCTAAGATAAAACTAATTAGGCCGTACAAACCGAAAAAGTGCATTGGTTTTTTGCCGAATTTGCCCATGAAGAATATCGACATTAAATCCAGTAAGCCATTCACAAAACGGTTAAGACCAAATTTGGTAGTGCCGTATTTGCGTGCACGGTGTTCAACCACTTGTTCGCCAATTTTTTTGAAGCCCGCAGATTTGGCAATCACCGGAATGTATCTGTGCATTTCGCCATATACTTCAATGTTCTTAACCACTGCGTGACTATAAGCTTTTAAGCCACAATTGAAATCGTGTAAATAGATGCCACTCATTTTGCGTGTGGCCCAATTGAATAATTTTGTCGGTAAGGTTTTGGTGATGGGGTCGTAGCGTTTCTTCTTCCAACCAGACACCACATCGTAGCCCTCGGTCTTGATTTTCTGGTAAAGGCCAGGGATTTCATCAGGGCTGTCTTGCAAGTCGGCATCCATTGTAATGACCACTTTGCCTTTAACTTCTGCAAAGCCAATATTTAAGGCGGCAGATTTGCCAAAGTTGCGTCTAAAACGAATGGCTCTTATGTTTGGGTTTTTAGCCGATAGTGTTTGAATCACTTCCCAGCTGTTGTCTGTGCTGCCGTCATCTACAAATACGATTTCGTAACTGTATGAATGGGCATTCATGACCTTAACAATCCATGCTTCCAATTCTGGCAAAGATTCGTTTTCGTTCAATAAAGGAATGACAATTGATAAATCAAGCATGTTAGTTGTTTTTGTTAAAGACATGGTGCAGCCCATTAAACGTTGCCTCAATGAAATTTGGCAGTGGCTTATCCATGTAGTAAGTATTTTCTGATTTAGAACGGTTGTTGCGGCGGGTCAAAATGGTTTGGTGCTGAGGGTTGATGATGGTGAACTCAGCTTTTTGACCTTCTGCAATCGTGCAAGGGCTTAAGCCTAAAACTGCTCTTGGGCCTTGATTGAATTTGCTCAACAATACATCATCGCTGAGTTGAGGGCAAAATCTGTTGCGGCCTTCAACGGCAATTGAATAGGCTATCTGAATGCTGATGGCGCCAAACGCAGCATATTCAAATTCCAATTGTTTGCGTTCTATGTCTTGTGGATGGTGATCGCTGCAAATGGCATCAATGGTGCCATCGCGTAAACCTTCCCATAAGGCTTTTACATCATTGGCTTGACGCAAAGGCGGGTTGAGTTTTAAATGGCTATCAAAATCCATAATGGTTTCGTCTGTTAAGGCTAAATTCATAACCGCAACATCACACGTAACGGCAATGCCTTGAGCTTTGGCTTGTCTGATCAATTCAACTGATTTTTCAGTGCTGATTTTAGAAAAATGCAATTTGCATTGGTGGTAATCTGCAAGCTCGATGTCGCGCTGTACCATTAAGTACTCAGACATTTGAGGCATGCCCTTTAAGCCTAAGCTAACAGCGATTGGGCCTTCAGCCACATAAGCGCCCTGAGTTAAATCGGTTTCTTGGCAAAAGCTGTACAATAGGCCATCAAAGGTTTTGCTGTATTGTAAGGCTCTGCTCATAGTACCAATATTGGCTATGGCATAGTTGGCATTTGAAAAGGCAACTGCTCCATGTTGTTTCATGTCATACATCTCCGTTAAATCATCTGACTTAAGATCAGTGCAGATGGCCCCTATTGGCAATAATTGAACTGGTAAATGTTGACTTTGGTGTTTTAAGTTTTCAATGTCGCCTTTGCTTTGTCTACAAGGTAAGCTGTTGGGTAATACAGCCACTTGGCTAAAACCTCCGGCAAATGCTGAAGACGCTAAAGTTTGATTGGTTTCCCTGTATTCATAGCCAGGATCTGAGCTGTTGCATCTAAGGTCAACAAAAGCTGGGCTTAAATAACAACCACTGAATTCAATGATGTGTTGGTATTCAGCTTCGTTAACATCAATGCCAAAGGCTTTAATGACGCCATCTTGAACACCTAAGTCGCCTAGTTGGCCATGAAGGCTAGAATTGAGATCGTTGATTTGTATATTCTTAAGCAGAAAGCTTGACATGGTTTTTGAAAAATCTTATCAAAAGTATTTCAATCAACAGACATAACAAAGAAAAAAGTATTAACCATTTCCACAATGGTTTGCCATTTTCAAGTTTTGAAAGCTGAGCTTGTAAAGCCTCTGCACTGCCCAAATAAGATTTTACACCAAGTCGCTCAGTCAGCTCATCAAAGGCTTGATCGCTCAAAGCTCTTGTGTCGCTTTCGCTTCGGTCAAAGTTAAAGGCCAAAGCCATAAGCTTGGTGTCGGCTTGTTTGGTGCTTAAATTGTAGCTGCCTGCTGTTTTGATTTCGCCATTGGTATTCAGACACAATTGCCCGTTGTTGTTAATAACTTCAGGCATCATTTGGTAATTGGGATGTTGTAAAATGAGAGATTGCTCGGCTTGAAAAGGCAGTCCTGTTTCGATATTAGACAAAGTATTGCATTGGTAATATAGTGGCAATTGATAGGCCGCTAACATGGCGGCTCTCAAACAAATGGGTACTATGAGGGCATGGTTAGGGAGCTCGCTAAAGCTATTGTCTAGTGGAAGAGCAGATACATAACAATGGCCTTTGCCTTGTTTGAAATCAGCGAATACAACGGTCTTGTCTGAGAGTTGTAATATTGGTCTGGCAGCTTGGCTGTTGAAAGCGAAATAACGTTGCACTTGAGGCCATTGCTTACTTTGTGTGTTTTGATTGAATATGCCTTGAAACAATGGATGCTCTTTAGCAATGTCTAGGGTCAATTGCGGATTGATGACAGCTGCCTCTTTGACATCTGATCCGAGGCTGTTCAATAAGGCTTTATAGCCGCCGAAAGGTTGATTGGGCTGAGGAAAAACCATAATAGAACCCCCTGACCCCATATATCGAAGCAATTCAGATAAAAAGCCTGTTTCGATTTTGTCCAATTGATTGAGTAGGATCAAGTCGTGGTCAGCAAAAGATTGATAAGGGATGCTGTTGCTGGAATATACTTTAAAATCAAAGCCAGGGTTGTTTGAAAACAGGGCTCTGATATTATTAGGGGAGTTGCTTTGTTCTATACTCGCTACACTGTAGGTTTGGTTTAGGTTTAGCGTAAAATACAAACGGTCGTCTGTGGGCATTTGGTCGCCAGGTAATCTGAGTTCGCAGTAGTGAATACCACCCGTTTCAACTACAAATTGTAAGTTGGTATTGGCTTTGGCAAAACGATTCACTGTGGCGCTTGCTACGCCTTTGGGTTTGCCATCTACCCATAGTTCGATAGGTAAATCTTGACTGTTCTCATTGCTGTAATTGCTTACCCCTATAGTCAGTTCAATGGCCTGATTGGCCTGAATGATTGGATTGCTCAAAGCCACAGTGTCTATGGCGAAATTGCTGCTATTACTGCCGTTTACTTTTATCCAAATGCTCGACTCAGTAGCCATTAGGTTTTGAGTTTGAGCGCTTTGAAAGTCAGAAATACAATAGGCTACACCATTGTTGCCATAAGGTTTTAAACTGTTGGCTTGAACAGATAACAGTTGCTTTTGGGGAAAACTGTTTTCGGTGATTTTAATGGCATCTATCCATTGTAAGCATGTCGCTTGATTGGTAAAATGTAAATACTCAGCATTCAAATCTGCGGTTATAATGTTGAATTGACTTGAGCGGTCAGAAGCGTTTACAATTGCTCTTGCTCTGTTTTTGGCCGCTTCAAGCAATGGTCCTTCAGTGCCAGGGAGGTTCATGCTGTAGCTGTTGTCTAAAACAATTGATACGCTTGTTTGTCCTTTGCGCGGATTGACTGATTTAAGCGGGATATAGGGTTGAGCAAAGGCCAAAATTAAGGCAGACAAAGCCAATAAGCGACTCAATAAGATCAGTCGTTTTTTGAGCACATTGCCTGTTTGGCTACTTTGTTCGATTTGCGTTAAAAAATCAACCTTGGTGAAGATGATTTTTTTGTAACGCCTGAAATTGAATAGATGAATGACGATTGGTATGGCCAACAGCCACAATGCCCATAATACCGAAGCTTGTTGGAATGCGATCATCTTTCGCAAACATAATCAAAAAAACTGATGAAATCGAGGCAGAGATGATTTATAATCTTGCTCAGTTTGCAGTGGTTTTTAGTCTAGAATTCTATAAATTCGCAGCATATTTTTCAATTATGCAAACCGCACAAGAATTCAGAATCGAACGCGACACCATGGGTGAAGTGAAAGTGCCAGCCAATGTTTATTGGGGTGCTCAGACCCAACGCTCACTTCAAAATTTTAAAATTGGCAATCAAAAAATGCCAATTGAGATCATTAGAGCATTTGCTATCCTTAAAAAGGCTGCAGCCATTACCAATAACAAATTGGGGGTATTGTCTTTAACCAAATGCGATTTGATTTGTTCAGTTTGCGATGAAATTTTAGAAGGTAAATTAGACGATCAATTTCCATTGGTGATTTGGCAAACTGGTAGTGGTACTCAAAGTAACATGAACGTCAATGAAGTGATTGCCAATAGAGCACATGTGATGCAAGGCGGTTCGCTTTTAGACGAAGTGAAGGTGCTGCATCCCAATGATGATGTCAATAAATCACAATCAAGTAATGACACTTTCCCAACGGCTATGAGCATTGCGTCTTATAAGCAAGTGATAGACTATACCATCCCTGGTTTACAAGCTTTAAAAACCACTTTAAAGCACAAGTCAAGAGACTTTATGAGCATCATTAAAATTGGTAGAACCCACTTTATGGATGCCACACCTGTAACCTTAGGGCAAGAATTTTCAGGCTATGTACAACAGTTGAAAAATGGTATCGATTGTATTAACCGTGCATTAGTGCCTGCCAGCGAAATCGCTTTAGGAGGTACTGCAGTAGGGACTGGTATCAACACGCCAAAAGGTTATTCAGAGTTGGTGGCTAAAACCATTGCAGAATTATCTGGTTTGCCAATTGTTACCGCTGAAAATAAATTTGAGGCCTTGGCTGCTCACGATGCCATGGTTGAATTGCATTCTGCCTTAAAACGTGTGGCGGTTAGTTTGATGAAAATCGCTAATGACATCCGTATGTTAAGTTCAGGACCAAGAAGTGGTATTGGTGAAATTTTAATTCCTGACAATGAGCCAGGTAGTAGCATTATGCCGGGTAAAGTAAATCCTACTCAATGTGAGGCTTTAACCATGGTATGCGCTCAAGTTATGGGCAATGATGTTGCGGTTACCATTGGTGGTTCTAATGGTCATTTTGAATTGAATGTGTTCAAGCCAATGATTGCTGCCAACGTATTGCAATCTGCTAGATTAATAGGTGAAGCTTCCTTGAGTTTTGATGTGAATTGCGCAGCAGGCATAGAACCTAATTTGCCAGAGATCAAAAATAAATTAGAAAATTCTTTGATGTTAGTGACCGCTTTAAATACTCATATTGGTTATGAAAACGCTGCTAAAATTGCAAAGAAAGCACACAAAGAAAACACCAGTTTAAGACAAGCTGCGCTAGATCTAGGGCTATTGACCAATGAGCAATTTGATGCTTGGGTGAAACCTGAAGACATGGTAGGCGATATCCAACCATTGGCTTAAGTTTTTTGATTATTCAATAATGAAATCCGTTCTGAAAAGAGCGGATTTTTTTATTCAAAAGTTTGCATGTTCATGCAATTGAAATGTTTCTTAGGGCAAGCAGCAAAACCGATTTTAGAACAGGGTCTGCAGGCTAAATTGGCCACTTCAAATTGTTTTTGATGAATCTCAGAACCTTCTGGGTAGTAAGGTGTCATGCCAAAGGCTGGAATGGTATTGCCCCAAACGCTGTGAATAGGTTTTTTTAGGGCAGCGGCAATGTGCATCATGCCGGTATCATGGCTTAATACCAAATCTGCCATTGCTATGATTTTAGCACTTTGCATCAAATTGACTTGACCACATACATTCACAATGGTCTTGCTTGTTGAGCAGGTATTGCGCAAAGCTTCAGCCGCAGCTAAGTCTTCTTTGCCGCCAATTAATACAATAGGTTCAGGGTGTTTGTTGAGCCATTCTATTTGTTTGTTCAAAGGCAATTGTTTGGTGGCGTGTTGGCCGCCCAAAGCATATACGGTGTACTGATTTGGTAAATGGAGTTGACTAATATCCGTTTGTTCAGGAATGAAAAAATCTAAGCCTTTACCATCGTTAACAATGCCTAAAGGTTTAAGCGTTGCTATGTAACGATCAACAATATGTTGTTGGGGTAAACGGTTGATTTTGAAATTCACCATGAGCCATTTTGCCCAGTTTATTTTATTGAATGAATAAGCTTTGACACCCAGCGCCCATTTGATTTTTAAGGTCCTTAAATTGTGGTGAAGGTCTATGATTAAATCATAGTTTTCAGCTTTTAGCGATTGTATAAATGCGGCCTCGTTGTTGTCAAGTAACTTAACGGCATCAATGTAGGGGCTGTTGTTGAGTAATGCAGCGTAGTTGGCTTTAGTGGCAAAGTGAACAATGGTATCAGCCTGAGCAGTTTTTAATAAGCGTACAACAGGAGAGCATAATACAATGTCGCCAATGGAACTAAATCTTAACACCAAAATCTTCATGCTCTGCGTTGTCTTTTTTGGCTTAAAAATGTTAATAGCTGATTCAAGTCCATAGCATTCAAACAATGCTTTGGTGTTAGATAGCCTTTGCGCGCCACTTGAACCCCATATACCATGTCATTCATGCCCTCTTTTTGATGGGCATCGGGGTTGATGCTGATCAACGCCCCTTTGTTTATGGCGTAATCTATCCATCGCCAATCTAAATCAAGGCGGTAGGGGTGAGCATTCAATTCTATTACAACTTGATTGGCCACACAGGCGTCAATGATGTAGGCATGATCAATTGGGTAACCACTGCGCAAGAGCAATAGCCTTCCGGTAGGATGTCCTAAAATATCTGTGTAAGGGTTTTCAATGGCTTTGCTTAATCTGGCATTGGCTTTTTCAAGGCTCATTGATAAAGGACTGTGGACGCTGGCCACAACAATATCAAAAAGTTTTAATAGGTCGTCGTTATAGTCTAATTGACCATCGTTTAAGATGTCACTTTCTATCCCTCTTAGAATTCTAAAGGGGCTTAGTTTTTGGTTGAGCTTATCTATTTCTTGCCATTGCTCTAGCACCTTTTCAGGTCTAAGACCACCTGCATAAGCAGCCGTTTGAGAATGGTCGCAAATGGCTAAATATTCAAGCCCCATATGCTGAGCATATACCGCCATTTCTTCTAAAGTATGAATGCCGTCGCTGTAGGTGCTATGGTTGTGAATACAACCTTTTAAATCAGCCACTTTTATCAACTCGTCTTGCAGCTCAAGTTTTTCTAATTCCTTTATGCCTTCGCGCCATTCAGGGATAATGTAGGGAAGGTTTAATGAGGCATATACGGCCGTTTCGTTTTCTGCGGTTTCGGCCTTCTCAAAATGGATTAGATTTAAATGGGCTTCAGTGGCACTGTGCTTGATGCAATCGTAAGCAAAATGTGTTCGGTCTGAAAGGTGAATGAGGACTTTAACAGAGTCGATATACCAACAGCTAATGCTTGAGGAGTTTTCCGATTCAGCTTTAAAGTTTTCAGAGCTACAAATTTGTTCAAGCAGCGCTTTGCCATCTTTACATTCAACCACGTATTCAAGCGTTTCAACAATGTCGTTTAATCGGCGGTAATCGCCTGCAACTTGGTATTGATGAACCAGCGTGCTGTGTTCGAAGACTTCGTTTAAAAAGGTAACCAATCCTTGGAGTTTAGCCCAGTGGAATTTGCCTTCGTTGTTGAATTTAAATTCAATATTGCTTTGAATTTGAGCTTGTGTTTTATAACCAAAACCTTTGATTTCAACTAAACGGTTTTCGCGACAAGCGTCGAGTAAATCAGCAATGCTGCAAATATTATAATTGCGCCAAAGTGTTTCAACTTTTTTAGGGCCTAAACCTTTGATGCTTAAGATCGCTCTAACGCCTTCTGGGGTTTGTGCAATCAGTTCGTCTAGTTCTGCGAGGTGGCCAGTTTGAATCAATTCATGGATTTTTGGTCCCATGGATTTGCCAATCTGAGGATGAGAGCTGAGCGTTTCTAAAGACATTTCTGTCAATGGCTCATGTATTTTTTTGATGTTGAAGGCCGCCGCCGCAATAGATTTGACTTTAAATGGATTGCCGTTATGCAGCTCATACAATTGGCTGTACTCGTTGAGTAAATTGGCAATGTCTTTATTGTCTAAGATGGGCATTATATCAATTCTTGGGTCAATTTGGCCATGGTGTTTTTGGCATTGGCTTTTTCGTAAATGATGCTGTAAACCGCATTTAAAATAGGGGTGTAGGCCTGAATGCTGTCATTGATTTCTTTCATGGTTTTGGTGGCATAATACCCTTCAGCAACCATGTTCATCTCCATTTGTGCGCTTTTTACAGTGTAGCCTTTGCCCAGCATGTTGCCAAAAGTTCTGTTGCGACTGAATTGAGAGTAAGCAGTCACTAATAAATCGCCTAAATAGGCATTCTCTTTAACGTCGCGGTGGATTTCATGACTGGCGTCAATGAAGCGTTCGGTTTCTCTTGATGCAGCCGAGACCAATACCGATTGAAAGTTGTCGCCATACCCTAAGCCATGGCATATGCCACAAGCAATAGCGTATACATTTTTCAAAACTGCGGCGTATTCAATGCCGTAAATATCATTAGTGGTTTTGGTTAATATATAATGGCAGTCAAATAATTGAGCAATGTTGTCTGCTGTGCTCTGATCAGTTGAGGCAATGGTGAGATAACTCAGTTTTTCCATAGCCACCTCTTCAGCATGGCAGGGGCCGCTCACGGCAGCAATTTGTTTAGCGTCCATTTGCCATTCACTTTCAAAATAATGACTCATGATTTGATGGGTTGCTGGAATAACCCCCTTCACCGCAGAAATCAAGGTTTTGTTTTTGAAGCAATCTTTAGGCAAATCTTTTAAAGTATCATGCACAAAGGCTGAGGGCACTGCCAATAAAATGATGTCATTGTTTTGTATGCAAGCGTTAATGTCAGTGCAAAGTTGAACTGTTTTGAGGTCAATCATGACATCGCTCAAATACCTTGGATTGTGGCCGTATTGTTGAATGAATTCAACATCTGCATCGGATCGCATGCACCATGTGATGGATTTAGAATGCGCGTTGTTGCAAAGAATTTTGATTAAAGCGGTTGCCCAACTGCCATTCCCAATTATGCCTATTGTCTTCATGCTCACATGCGAAAATACATATTTTTTAACAAATGCGTTTGGCTTGCTGCTGCAGTCTTGATTTGCTTTATCTTTGTGATTGCATGTACAGCTTAGGACCAATACCATCTATTCGATTAAAGGGAAGTTTGAACTTGCCTGTATCTAAGAGTATTGCCAATCGTTTATTGATTTTACAAGCTTTGCAGGGGCAGGCTTTATATCCCTATGATGCCGCTTGGAGCAATGATGTTAAATGTTTGCATCAACACCTGAGTCATCAATCAACCGAATACGATTTTAAAGATGCCGGCACTCCCTTAAGGTTGTTTTTGGCCTATGCCGCTTTTAAAGGTATTGATGGGGTCATATTGGGGAGTAAGCGTTTGTCTGAAAGACCAATTAAAGCCTTGTTGAAATCTCTGGAAATTTTGGGCGCTGAGTTTGAGTTTTTGGAGCAAGCTTATCAATTGCCATTGAGGGTTAAAAAGGCGGTTAATCGGCAAGCCACAACCACTCAAATTGAGTTGCATGAGAGCAGCCAGTTTTTAAGTGCTTTGCTCTTGATTGCGCCTTATTTCGAGCATGGACTTGTCATTAACTGTATTGGACAAGCGGTTTCATCAAGCTATACCAAATTAACTCAACAGTGCTTAAAGTCTGTAGCCAAAATAGAACCAATAAAGCCAGAGCAAATTCAAGTCTCTGCCAGAAATCTGTTTGCTGATGACTTGCCCAAAACCATAGAGGCTGATTGGAGTTCAGCAACTTTTGTTTTAGCCTGGGCTGCCTTATCTGAGCAGGCTGAAATTAGCTTGCCAAATTTATCTTTAAGTTCAGCTCAAGGGGATGCCGTTATTGCTCAATACATGAAAGCTTGGGGTGTACATTGCGCTGATTCACCAGTTGGCTTAAAAGTGTTCAAAACCCAAGGCGCTGCTATCGAATCGACTTTGTTGCATTTTGATTTGACTTCAACGCCAGATCTTTTTCCAGTCTTGTTGGCCTTGTGCGCAGTTAGTCAAAGGCAAGTTGTGTTTTCGGGTTTGGCCCATCAGATACACAAAGAAAGCAATCGCTTGCAGGCAATGCTCAGCAACTTAGCGCCCTATGGTTTAAGCTATGAGTTGTCTGCAGATGCGCAAACTTTGAAAGTCACGCATGGGGTTAATCCTAATCCATTGTTTCAAGTGAAAGCGTTTAATGATCACCGCATAATCATGGCATGTAGTGTATTGGCTTTTATTGGTCAAGTGCAATTAGATGCCATAGAAGATGTCTCCAAATCTTTTCCAGATTTTTTTGACAAAATCAAGACTTTGTATTGAACAAATGCGGGTTATTTTTGTTCCAAAATTCAGATGACACCAGAAATTAAACACTTACAAGACAATATACAATCCGTCAGACAAACCGTTGTTCAGCACCCTTTGTACAATAGGGTTCAAAGCCTTGAAGATATTCAAAAACTCATGCAACACCACGTGTTTGCTGTTTGGGATTTCATGTCACTTTTAAAAGCCTTACAAATCCATTTAACCTGCACCAGCTTGCCTTGGAGGCCAGTTGGCAATGCCAATACCAGATTTTTAATCAATGAAATTGTTGTTGGAGAAGAATCTGATGTTGATGAGCAGGGTCAGAGAATGAGTCATTTTGAATTGTATCTTAAAGCCATGCAACAAGTGGGCGCAGATGCCTCTGCTGTTCATGCCTTGATGCAAGCAATACAAACCGGTAAATCTTTTGATCAGGCCTTGTCTGAATCCAATATTCCCGAGTCGGTTAAGTCTTTTTTGAGTTTTACGTTTGAAGTGGTCAATAGCCAAAAACCGCATGTGATTGCAGCTGTGTTTACATTTGGTCGCGAAGACCTTATTCCAGAAATGTTCATGGCCTTGGTTAAAGATTTGTCAGAGAAATTACCGAATCAATTAGCGGTCTTTAAATACTATTTAGAAAGACATATTGAAGTGGATGGCGATCACCACAGCCATTTAGCAATTGCTATGACGGAAGATTTATGCGGGAATGACCCATTAAAATGGGCGGAAGCAGAGCGCTATGTTATTAGAGCGTTAGAAAGCCGAAGAGCCCTTTGGGACGGCGTTATGGCGGCCCTCTAGTTTAAGCGATGTATTGTTGAATTAAAGGCTTGATGCGTTCAGCATTTTGAAGGTCTTTGTCTAAATTATTTTGCATGATATGGGCAATCAAAGCTTCGTTTTTATACCCCATGTCTTGAGCATATTTGTAAGACGTTTTTGCAAACGACACCAACTCGTATTGACTCTTGTATAAGTCTGGATAGTATTCACACAAATCATGTTCTATTTTTTTGAAGCGCATGAATTCTGGTCTGCCCACCAAGTCTCTCATTTCAACAAAGTTTTTACAAGCCAAATCAGCAATGGCATTGGCGTTTTTAATGCGGGCCTCTTGGTATAATTGTAAGATGTTATCCCAATTTGGGTAATGTGCTTCAATGATTTCGTCAAGCTCTTTAACATCTTCAAAACTGCAATTCATACCTTGTCCGTAAAATGGAATGACACCGTGAGCAGCATCGCCGATAAGGGCAAAGTGTTTGTGTACCCATGGGTTGCAGCGAATGGTGGCTAAGCTGCCAGTTGGATTGGTTTTAAAGTCTTCGATATAGTTTGGCATCAAGCTAATCGCATCAGCAAAATACTGTTTAAAGAAGGCTTCAACTGTTTCATCTGTTTTTAAAGTTTCAAAACTATTAGGCCCTTCGTAAGGTAAGAAAAGCGTGCAAGTAAAGTTGCCGCCAGGATTTGGCAAAGCAATCATCATGAACTCGCCTCTTGGCCAAATGTGTAAAGCGTTTTCTTCTATTTGAAAGCTGCTGTTTGGTCCTGGTACAATTTCCAATTCTTTATAACCATAGTTTTCATAGGTTTGAGAATAAGTGAAACGATTGGTTTTTTGCATTTCATTTCTCACCGCTGACCAAGCACCATCTGAGCCAAAAATGATATCAGCTGTGATGGTTTTGCTGTTGCTGTTTTCGTCTACAAGCACAGCTGTGTTGGTGTTTAAATTAACATCGGTGCACTTGTGTTTAAAATACAAATTGACATTCTCATAAGCATCAGCTAATTCTAACAATTTAATATTCAATAAAGACCTTGAAACAGAATTAATGTATTGGCCTTGTTTGCCATATGGTTGGTAAGTCAATTCCCCTTGAGTGCTGTGCATCATTCTACCATTCATTGGAATGGCATCGTTGAGTACTTTGTCTGCTAAGCCTACTTTTTCTAAAGCGTCAATGCCTCTGGTAGAAAGGGCTAAGTTGATGGATCTGCCTGCTTCTGCTTGTCCTTTTCTAATGTCGCCTCTTCTTTCAAAAAGGTCTACAGTAAATCCTCTTTTAGCTAGGCAAATGGCCAATAATGATCCACTTAATCCGCCCCCAATGATGGCAATTTTTTCTTTCATACGTCTGCAATATTAACAATTAAACACAAAACTTGTTCTCAAGCATGGCTGATATTGATCAGAGAATTTTATGAATTCAACCGAAAGGCAGTATATTCGTTGTGTGAACAAGATACTTGTAATAGGTGCCGGGCGCTCAAGTTTGTATTTGATTGAGTATTTACACCAGTATGCCCAAAGTCATTCGTATCAAATTTTAGTCTGTGATCAAAATACCAGTGCCATAGAACACAGTTTAAGCCATTTAACAGGGATTCAATATTTACAGTTATCTATACAAAATGAGTCAGCCATTGAGCCATATATCCAATCGGCTCAAGTGGTGGTGTCATTGTTGCCGGCCTTTTTGCACATTCAAGTGGCTAAACTCTGTTTGAAACACAAGACCCATTTGGCTACTGCCTCTTATATTTCTCCAGAAATGAAAGCCATGGATGCGGCAGTCAAACAACAGGATTTGATTTTTTTGAATGAAATGGGTTTGGATCCTGGCATAGACCATATCAGTGCCATGCATTTGTTTGATCAGATTAAACAAAAAGGTGGAAAAATTACCGGCTTCAAAAGTTATTGTGGCGGCTTGGTTGCAGATGAAGATGACGGCGATAATCCTTGGCGGTATAAATTTTCATGGAATCCTAGAAATGTGATATTGGCAGCTCAAGGAGGAGAGGCCCTGTACTTACAAGATCATCAACAAAAGGCATTAAGCTATCAGGCTGTTTTTAAGACCATACAATTAATAGAGGTGCCAGGTTATGGCTTGTTAGAAGCTTATGCCAACAGGGATTCAGTCTCTTATAAAACCCTTTATGGGCTCGATGATGTAACTGATTTGTTAAGAGGCACTTTTAGAAAACCGGGCTATTGCAAAGCTTGGAGTACCCTCATAGATTTAGGGTTGACTGATACCAATAAGATTTATGCATTTGCCCCCAATTCAAAATTGCGAGATTTCTATCATCAGGTGGCCAATTGGTCAATACAAACAGAAACGGACTTGTTGAATTTTGTTCATGGTGATGAGCTTATGTGCAAGCAATTGTTGTACATTGGTTGTTTGTCTGATCAGCCCTTGCCTAAATTACAAGGCAGTGCAGCAGATATTTTAGAAGCCATTTTGGTCCAAAAATGGGCCTTGAGAGCAACAGATAAAGACCTCGTGGTTATGCTGCACGATGTGGCATATACTCTTCATGGTAAAGCTTATCATCATTACAGCAGTTTGGTGTTAAAAGGAGAAGATGCTCATAGAACGGCTATGGCTAAAACAGTCGGATTGCCTTTGGCTATTGGGGTTAAATTAATCCTCGAAAAAGCCTTTCAAGAAAGAGGGGTTATGGCACCGATGTGCCCATCGATATACGAACCAGTCTTAAAAGAATTGAGTAGTTTGGGAATAGTGTTTCAAGATACTCAAAGCGAGGCTTAACCAAGGCCCACATCAAGGGCCATCATGATCACAAAGCCAAGCACAAAGCCCATAGTGGCAAAGTCAGCGTACTTATCTCTTTGTGTTTCTGGAATCACTTCTTCTACCACTACATATAACATTGCACCTGCAGCAAAAGATAACGCATAAGGTAGAATCGGTTGCGCATAGATAACTGCTACAGCACCAATCACGCCAGCTACAGGTTCTACAATAGCGCTTAATTGGCCCCACCAAAAACTTTTTAATGGACTAATGCCTTGGCGCCTTAAGGGCATTGCTACAGCTATGCCTTCCGGAAAATTTTGTATGCCTATACCTATGGTTAAAGCGACTGCTGCCGCTAAAGTAAAATGAGGGTCTCCCATGGCCACTGCGCCAAATGATACGCCTATGGCCAAACCTTCAGGGATGTTGTGCATGGTAATGGCCAGTACCAACAAAATGGTTCTGTTCCAAGTGGTTTTCAAGCCCTCTTTTTCTTCCATTTCAGCATGGATGTGCAAATGGGGGATGATTTTATCAATGATGTAAATAAAACCTGCGCCAGTGATAAAGCCCACTGCAGCAGGTACCCATGACCAAGCTTTGGAGTATTGTTCAGCTGACATTTCAATGGCTGGCGTTAATAGGCTCCAAAAA
Source organism: Bacteroidota bacterium (assembly GCA_030832905.1). Classification (GTDB taxonomy): domain Bacteria; phylum Bacteroidota; class Bacteroidia; order NS11-12g; family UBA955; genus JABMMZ01. The sequence goes on along the minus strand of JAURIG010000003.1, from coordinate 3,652 downwards.
CTGGCAGCCACCATCACACCACCGGTAAATCCTAATAGGCAATCAAGCCATTTGCGGCTCATGTCTTTGAATACTAATACGACGCTGGCGCCCAAAGCCGTTAAAAACCAAGTAAAGGTTGTGGCTAAGAGTGCTTGCATGGTAGGATCAAGGTGTTTAAAAGCTTCTATGATCGCATTCATATTCATACAACAAATTTAAGTTTTTTATACTGTATTTCTCAACTGTTGAATCAGTTTCAAACATTCCTGAGCAGGGGCGACATCGTGTACCCTTAGTATATGTGCGCCTTGTAAAAGGGCTATGCTGTGCAAAACTGAACTGCCGTTGAGGGCATGTTCTGCAGTGGTTTCAAGTAATTTGTATACCATGCTTTTTCTAGATACCCCAATCAAAACAGGGGCATTAAAAGCCATTAATTTAGGCCAGTGATTAAACAATTGGTAATTGTGCTCAAGTGTTTTGCCAAAGCCAAACCCTGGGTCTAAGATGTAATTATCAATGCCTTTCTCTTTAAACTGCTTGGTTTTGTTTTTGAAATAATCAAATACTGCTTGGCTCACATTCTCGTATTGTGGGTGCTCTTGCATAGTGCTAGAAACCCCTTTTTTGTGCATAGCAATGTAAGTCATTTGATGTTGAGCTACTAAGTCTAGCATTTGAGGATCATCGTCTCCTGCACTGATATCATTGATGATGTCTACACCAGCATTAATCGCTGCATAGGCCACTTCAGATCTAAAAGTATCAATGCTGACAATCGTATTTGGAAATCGCTTCTTGATGGCCTCAATCACAGGGGCGGTGGCTGTGATTTCAGTTTCTGTGCTAGCAAATTGAACGCCCGGTTTGCTGCTTTGCCCGCCGATGTCAATGATTTTAGCCCCTTCAGTAATGTGTTTTTCGCATAATTGCAAAGCGGCATCAATGGTATGGTATTTGCCACCATCGTAAAAAGAATCCATTCCCGTATTCACTATACCCATTATCCAGGCTTGGTCAATGGTGTGTAGTTTGTGGTTTATTTTAATTGAAAGGGGTTTGTATTCTGACAACATTGGATATATTTGCAAATGTAAACATTAACGGCTAATCGTGGAAATAACGCTTCAACAATACAATCAAGAAATCAAGCAATGCAGAGATCTGTTTGAGAAAAAAAACACAGATTATGGTGATTCTTGGCGCATACTTAGACCTAAAAGTGTGACCGATCAAATCATGATTAAAGCGCTTAGAATTCGCAGTCTTGAAGAAAAAGGCGTTACAAAAGTTGGAGAGGGGATTGAAGATGAATTCATTGGTATTTACAACTATGCCATTATAGGCCTAATGCAATTGAAGTATTATGGTCAAACAGAAACCAAATCTGTTAAAGAGATTATGGATTTGTATGACCATGAACTCGAAGCCACCAGACAACTCATGATCAAAAAGAACCATGATTATGGCGAGGCATGGAGAGAAATGCGCATTAGCAGCTTTACCGATTTAATATTGATGAAAATCAATAGAACCAAACAAATCGAAGACAATGCCGGCGCCACTATTGTGAGCGAAGGGATAGACGCCAATTACCAAGACATGATGAATTACGCCATTTTTGCCTTGATTACCATTCACCAAAAACAAGATTAAACACTATGAAACTATTGACCAACATTTCAAGAATCTTAGTTGCTTGCTTATTTATTTTTTCAGGGATCATTAAAAGCAATGACCCTAAAGGTACAGGCATAAAATTTAATGAGTATTTTGACGTGTTTGCGTCTAGTTTTCAGTCGCCACAAGACACTTTGAGCATTCATGTTGTAGATAATTTTGGTTCCGATGAACGTTTTGAAAACACGTTCAATAGCAGAGATAGTTTTGTGAGCATTGAATTCAATCAGTCAACCCCAAGAATGGAATTATTTGAGGGTGATGAGGATTCAACTTATGGTTCTGAAATTTTCGTGCTGAAAAATGGTACAGTCTTGTTCAATATGTTTTATCCATTAGAAAAGGGTGTTACAATTGATTCTGCATCTTATTTGCCGGTCATTCAGATTTTTTTAAGTACTTCAAAACAGTATCAAAAAGATGCAAAAGGCCTAAATAAAAATTGGTCCTTTACCATTTCTAATACGAGTAAACATGAAGTTTCTGAACGCGTGGCTGTTTATGAATTTGTCAATCAAGATAGTTTCTGGGTTGGTTTTTTTAGAGGGATGAAGCCTTATGCTTTGTCTTTATCTATTTTCATGTGTGTGCTTGAAGTGGTTTTGGGTTTTGCTTTGTTGATTGGCTGGCAATCGAAATGGACCAGTTACTTGTTGTTGGCAGTCATTGTATTCTTTACCTTCTTAACTTGGTACAGTGCTTATTATAATAAGGTAACTGACTGTGGTTGTTTTGGTGATTTTATAAAACTTAAACCTTGGCATTCGTTTTATAAGGACATTATACTCTTGTTCTTTATTTTGATCATTGTATTCAAGCACAAACAAATTGTGCCTCTGTTTTCGCCTTTGTTCAGTATCAATGCCATGATAGTGGCGACTTTGGCTTCGCTTATCTTTACAATTTATTGTAACATGTTTTTGCCAGCTTGGGATTTTTTACCTTACAAGATCGGTAACAACATCAAACAAATGATGGAAGTGCCTAAAGGCGAACGCGCTAAAGATTCAACTGTTATGGTGTTTGTGTATTCCAAACAGAATCAAGTGGATTCTTTTGTTTATCCTAATATGCCAGACAGCTCATGGACCTATGTGAACAGAGTGGATAAAGTGATTATTCCTGCCTGGAAATCTAAAATACATGATTTTGATTTTATTCAAAGACCAGACAACGATGTTCAGATCAAAGATTCTTTGCTAAACAGTCAAAGATATGCTGTGTTAATTGTCGTAACGCATTTAGAAAAATCACACGAAGCTTCATGGAAGGCGATTCAACAAATGAGTCAAGAGGCATTGAAGTCTGGGATGGCTGTATACGCCGTTACCGCTTCTCCACTCGATGAAGCAGATGCTTTTGTGAATGAACACCAATTGCCATTTAAGTTTAATAATGCCGATGAAACCTTGTTAAAAACAATGGTAAGATCTAATCCGGGCATTATGTTTTGGCACAAAGGTGTGATCATAGACAAATGGAGTTGTAGAAGTGTGCCAGCCTTTTCAAAACTCAAACAATTGATGAAGCGCCAATGATGCGATTGATTGGTATAAAATGTTTAAGTGCCTTGTCTGTGTTAATGGGTGTGGTGCTTTTGATTTTTACCTTATTCATGTTGTTCCCTTCCGCTGAAGAAATAACAGCAGGCCAACGAGCAGATGCTGCCACCAAAGCGGCTATGAGAAAAGACATGGGTTTAGATTTGCCCAAGTCTGAACAATTCATTTTATACCTCAAAGATTTGTCGCCCATTATTATCAGTTCCGATATTAAACCACAATACCAAGGCATAGGCATGTCTATAGGACAAAGCACCTGTATGCTTAAGTTGCCCTACTTAAGAACCAGTTATCAAAGTAAGCGTGCCGTTTCAGAAATGTTGTCTGAAGCTTTTTTAGGGTCAGTGGTACTGGCTTTTTTTTCAATGGGGGTTGCATTAATATTAGGTATAGGTTTAGGGGTTTTGTCTGCCTTAAATCCTGGTCGA
>JAURIG010000039.1 GCA_030832905.1 Bacteroidota bacterium | reverse complement strand
CACCTGTTTTCTTTAAGATCTTTTTGATGTGGGCTTTAGACATATTCAAGGTTTCACAAGAGCCTAAATGAAGAATTTTATTTTTGAGCTTACCCTCGGCCATATCAGCAAAGTCATCTAAAGACAAAATGTTCTTTGGGCTCAATTTAAGACCATTCGGAACACCGTGAAAAGCCAAGTAAAAGATACTGAATTGGGAATAGCGTTTTTTAGTGTATTCATTCATACGATTGGCCATTTCCTCAGGGGTACTGCAATGTCTATGAATGTAATTGATTTTCATGCCGCTGGCTGTTTCCATAAAGCGCAAAGCATTCTCTATGGTGTCTTTCTGGCGTAAATCTGGATGCCAATCTCCTTCGAGACAAAATATTTGCTTGCTGTAACTATTGGCAGTTTGCATCTTTCACAAAATTATGTGTTTCTCAACAAAAAAGTATACAACTAAGTTTACTATTTTTTATTGCAGATTATGTAATTAATTGGTTATTAGGTGTTTAAAACTTGGTTAAGCGCAGCATTTGCACAAGCAATACCATCCAAAGCCGCACTCATTATGCCCCCTGCATAGCCAGCACCTTCTCCACAAGGGAATAAATTACTCAGTTCAGGATGATTCAATAAGATCTTATCTCTGGGAATTCTTACAGGAGAAGATGTTCTGCTTTCAACCCCTACCAATAGGGCATCATTGCTTCTGTAGCCTCTCATTTTTTGTCCAAATTGTGCCAAGCCATCTGCCAAAGCATTCCCGATAAAACGCGGCAATACCTCATGTAAGTTATATGCGCCAACGCCAGGTATATAGGAGCAATCTGGTAAATCAGAAGAGGTTTTGCGGGTAATAAAGTCATCCATTCTTTGGGCAGGAGCTTTAATGCTGTTGTGCACTTGGTAGGCTTTTAATTCCACTGCTTTTTGAAAGGCTAACGCCGCTAATGGGCCATTGCCGTAGTCAGCTTGCCAATGCACAGGATCAATTGTTACCACCATGCCACTGTTTGCAAATTGACCATTGCGCTTGCTAGGGCTCCAACCATTTACCACCAATTCATTGGTATTACTTGATGCTGGTGCAATGATCCCACCTGGGCACATACAAAATGAAAATACCCCATGTCCTTTGGCCTGAGTCACTAAACTATAGGCCGCAGGGGGAAGATAGGCTCCTCTTACTGCCTGGTGATATTGAATTTGGTCTATAAGGCTTTGTGGGTGCTCAATTCTTAAACCTAAAGCAAATGGTTTGGCCTCAATGGCTATTTGTTTTTGATGCAGTAGTTCAAATACATCACGTGCAGAATGGCCGGTAGCCAATATGACTGCATCCGCTTGAATTTGTTGCTGTTCGTTGACGATTAAATGGGTAATTTGACCATTTTGAATTTCAAAATCAGTGAGTTTGCTCTCGAAATGAATTTCGCCACCAGCTTGCAATATGGCCTCGCGCATGTTCTCAATAATACCTGGTAATTTATTGGTGCCAATATGAGGGTGGGTATTGATTCTGATATCAGGATCTGCGCCGAATTCTATAAAACTTTGTAAGACTTTTAAAACATCGCCTCGTTTTTTACTGCGGGTGTATAGTTTGCCATCGCTGTATGTGCCGGCGCCACCTTCGCCAAAACAATAATTGCTTTCTGGGTTAACAATCAAAGATTTATTGAGGGCCGCCAAATCTCTTCGGCGTTTTTGAACGGTTTTACCGCGTTCTATGACAATGGGTTGTATACCTTGCTCTAGCAAAGCAAAAGCTGCAAAAATCCCTGCTGGACCAAAGCCAACGATTGCCACTCTGTGTTTTAGGGCTTTGTCTTTAATATCAAAGCCTTGGGCATCAGGTATAAGGGCTTCGTTTTGATCATACACCCTAAACAATAGATTATAAACAACTTGTTTTCTAGCGTCAATTGAACGCTTTAATGCTTGAATAAAGCCTATACTTTCCGGACTTCGGCCTAAGCCTCTGGCAACAGCTGTTTTAATAAAGGCTTCGTCAAAAGCCTGTTCAGGTAAGAGTTTTAATTCAATGTCTTTGGGCATTCAACTAGTTGCCTTCAGTTGTAACCGGCGGATTGTTTTTATTCTCAAGCCATTTCAATTTTTCTTGAGCAATGGCAACAATTTCAGGGTTTTCGAATTGATCCAAAACACTGTTCAAAGTCGCTTTTGCTTGGAATTCATCACCCTTTTTTAAGTAAAAATCAGACAATAAAATAAAGGTCTTACCCAACCAAAAATCGTAGTTGTTAAACTGATTGTTGAACTCCATTATGCTCTTTTTACACTTATCTAAACTGTCTTGCATCAATCGAGAATAGGCCTCATAATATTTGGCTTCTGCTGCGTAAATATCTTGTTGGTTTTTGAGGGTTTTGGCAATGTATACAGCTGCTACTTTGTAAAGACTATCATGTAAATAAGCCCTTGCTAAACTGTTGTTGGCTTCGCCTTTTTCTGCATTGGTAATTTGCTCATATTTTAACAATTGCTCCGCTTTGATCTTTGATTGAGTATGGTCTTTATTGGTGTTCAAACACAATAATTGATGGTACACAGCTTTTCTTGAATTAATAGGATTGGTACTATACTTTTCAAGTAATTCATAGTATTGAAAACCATTCACACAATCTGATTTTTTGCTGTAAACATTGGTCATCTGATTGGCCACGTCTTCTTTAAACTCAAAGGCTGGAGCGGCTAAAGTTTTGCTAAAGTATGGCAAGGCTTGTTGGGTATCTTTTAAAAACAAACAGCTATAAGCTAAGTAATAATTAGCCTGAACAGTAAAGAAACCATTGCTGAATTGATTTAAATATTGTTTGAACTCCTGTTGAGCCGCGGCATATTTTTCGTTGCGGTATTGGCGTAAAGCCGCATCGTAATACAAAGAGTCTTCTTTGCTGGTAGAAATATTAACGTTAGGCAGGGTTTTAACCCAATCCAAGTAGGATTTGATATTGCCTTGTTTCTTAGCCACAATTTCAGCATTCTTAATGGCCTTTTGGGCTTCAGGGGTGCCAGAATAGGTTTGAGCAATAAAATGATATAACTCCATAGCTTCTGAGTAATTGTTGCGAGAGTATTGTATAGCTGCTAATTTCACCCAACTGGATTTCACCCATTTGCTATTAGGGTATTTTTGAATGAGGGCTTTGAACAACTGTTCAGCCTCTTGGTCATTGTCTATACTCAAATACACATCGCCGGTTTGATACATGGCCTCAGGCACAAATGGTGAGTTAGGATAGTCTGCTACTAATTTTTTAAGCCCCACAATTTTAGATGTAGCTTTGCTTTGCAAGCCAAATATCATAGACTGCTGAAACATGGCATAATCTGCACCTGGTTTTTTATTGCTAATGATATACGTGTAAGCATCAATCGCACCGTTATAATTATTGATAGCAAAATAACAATCCCCTAAACGCAAAGTCGCATCATGGAACATATTTTCAGGTAAGGTATAACCAACACTGTTTTTGTATTTATTAAAGTAGTTGGCAGCCTCATTGTATTTTTGCTCTTTGTAAAACGTGTAAGCCACTGCATATAGGGCATCTGGATACTGCTTTAGTTTTTTGCCTTCAGCATAATCCAAATACAGCTGATAATAAGATCTTGCAGAAGGGTATTGCACGCGGTTGTAGTACATTTCGCCCAACCAGAAATTGGCTTCAGCTGCAATTTCATTGTTTTGAATGACCTGCATACTGCGTTTAAACATTGGTTCTGCCGCTAAAAAGTCTTTCTGTAAATACAATTCTTTGGCTCTCAGTAACAAGAGTTTTTGAAACAAATCTTTACTGCTTTCATCAATGCCATTCATGTCATCAAGCACTTGTATGGCCATTTTAAAGTCATTGCTTGAATACAACAAGGTAGCCAAGTTGCGTTTACTTTCACTGCGATGACTTGAATTAGGAAACAATTCGTTGAATTTTTGATAAGCCGCAACCGCTTTACTGTTAAAACCCAATTCATGGGCTAATTTAGCATAGGCAAATAAGGCTTCCTCTTGAATGGTTTTATCAAATTCAGTTCTTTGTGCTTCGTAGAAGGCATTGAATGCGTTTTGTTTTTTGCCATTCTTTAAGAAACAATCGCCTAAGTGATAACTGGCACTTTGGGCCATGGCATCGCCAGTATTGGCAATTTTCTCAAACAATTCAGAGCTTCTTATGCAGTTTTGAGTTGAGAAGTAAGCAAACCCTATTTCGTAGGCTTCAGCGCGGTTCAATTCATTGATATTGTACTGAGCAGCCTCGAAAAATTCTAATGCTTTGCTGTAATTATTCAATCGGTAATAACACTTACCCATCAACATGTTTTTGTTTTTGTTTAATGCCCCGAAATTTTCATTGGCAGCAAAATCAATAGATTGCTGATAGTTGTTTTGCAAGTAATAAATTTCAGCAATGTATAATCGAACGGCGCCCAGTTTGCTGTCTTGAACTTTCAAGAAAGCCGTTAAGGCATTGTTGTAGTCTTTTTCTTGGTAACAGGCGTAGCCATAATAATAAGTGGCTTCGGTCTTGTATGGGTTGTCTGAATTGGTAAGTGGGGCCAAGGTTTCTTTGGCCTCTTTGTATTTATTGGTTTTGATGTAACATACCCCAAGTCTGTAAAGCATGCGGTCTTTTTCCGAAAGCTTCAGTCCTGTTGCGTCTATTTTTTTATAAGATTGAAGGGCTGGTTTGATTTGATTTTGTTCAAAATAATAATCGCCCAATTCTAAATGAGAGTGGTTGACTCTAAAATGATTGGGGTATTTGTTTTGAAATTCCAACATCACATTCAAAGCATTTTGATGCTTCAAATACAATTTACTACTGGCAATGTAATAGGCAATTTCAGCTTGGGTGTTAGGCTCTTTAATGTCTGCTTGCACATCATTAAATAGGTTTATAGCCTGATTGTACAATTGTTTGTTGTACAATTCTACCGCGCTTTTGTAGCTGCGTTCAGGTTCGTTTAAGGCCGCTGTTTTTTGTCCTAAGCTTAATAGGCTAAGGCTTAAGAAAAACGAGGTGAATATGGTCTTTAAAGTCATGATATCTATGCAAAGTAAGTTATTCGTATTAGCAGTGGCAAAATGAGTTTTAAACAGGTGTACACGAAATGGGCAGTTTAAGTGTTTATGTCCTAATAACGCTAAAATTTGTGCTTTTCTTGTCTTATTTTTGTATGCATGAAGCGCTCATTCGTTTTTGGAGTATTATTTAGCTTATACGCCTTTGCCTCTGCTCAAGTGGTTATGCATAAAGGGTCAGTGCCTTTGCACAATGAATTCAATCCCACTGATCTTTCAGCCATACAAGATGGTATTTACAGCATTGCCAGTGCAAAGCCTTGGCCAAGCCAGGTGGATCCTTTGGTTCAATATTTAGCGAATCAAAAGCGCTATCATTTACCGACTCAAAGTGCTAGTAAACCAGCTAAACGTTCCTTGTATATGCCTCAGGTCTTAAAAGGTTTTTCAGGAGCCCTTAATGAAGGCACACCTAATGATAACAACATGGCCGTGAACGATGATTCAATGGTGGTATCGGTTTTAAATACCTTCATTCGTGTATATACTACCAGTGGCGTCTTTAAGAAAAATTGGAGTTTAGAGTTTTTCCCTAAAGATCCTAAAAATGTTAAACCTGGCTCAGGCGTTGGTGTGTTAGATAGAAGTTATGACCCTAAAATTGTGTTTGATCCTGTGGCTAAGCGCTATATTTTAGTGTATTTAGAGGGTAGTGCCAGTTCTGACACTAGAATCATTATCAGTTTCAGTAAAACCAATAATCCACTAGATGGCTGGAATGTTTATCAAATTAATGGTAATCCATTCGGAGGCAAATATTGGACCGACTATCCTATGATTGCCATCAATGGGGAAGATCTTTTCTTAACCGCTAATATTCTCAAAGACAGCACCGATTGGCGCGATGGCTTCACCCAATCTTTAATTTGGCAATTTCCTAAGCAGAGCGGTTTCAACGCCGATTCTTTGCCTTATAACCTTTGGAGCAATATTCAATACAAAAGCAAATCAATTTGGAATATTTGCCCAGTTCAGGATGCATTTCAACCCGGTAAAGAAGGCTTATATTTTTTATCTGTAAGACCTGGTGATGCTTCTAATGACACGCTCTTTTTGCATAGCATCAACCACAATTACAGTCATGGCAATCCTCAATATTCTTATAAAATTTTAAAGAGTAATTTGGCCTATGGCTTACCACCAGCAGCGCCTCAACCTAGAGCTGGGTTTAGATTGCAAACCAATGATGCCCGTGTTTTAGGGGCTTTCTACGTGAATGATAAAATTCAATATGTTCAAACCTCAATGAACCATAACAATGGTCGTTCTTCAATCTATCATGGAACAGTTCAATATCCTGATCAAACTCAGCCTGGCCTAACCGCTCAACTCATTTCCTATGACAGTTTGGATATTGCCTATCCAACCATTGCAAGTGCTGGTAACACCGTTTTTGGCCGTCAAAGTATGATCACTTTTTCACATGTTGGGGCAACGACTAATCCGGGGACTTCAGTTGTGTATTATGATAACTCAGGTCAATATTCTAATTTGTTAATGGTTAAGCCTGGTCAAGGATATATTAATAGCTTTATTGTAGATTCTGCTGAAAGATGGGGCGATTACACCAGCATTCAGAGATCGCCTATTCAACCCAATCATTTTTGGTTATGTGGTTCTTATGGGAAATCTACTAACGCTGTTGGGACTTGGTTGGCAGAGGTGGCGATTAACGATCCAAGTGTTAGCATTAGTCAAATTAACCAAACACCTATTCAATCTGCCTACCCCAATCCTGTAGCGGATTTGATTACCATTCCATACCGTAGCCAAGAGGCCGCCACTTTAGAATTACAAATCAGCAATGCTTTAGGGCAAGTGGTTTATACTACAAGTGCTCAAGTGGAAGCAGGTCAACACAAGGCCATTGTGCACTTGAACGATTGGGCCCCAGGTATGTATTATTATGTTTTAAAATCAAATCAAGTGCTAGTATTAGATGGAAGCTTTAGCAAACAATGAACAGCCTATTGATTGGCGTTCTTTTGTAATGACAGCAGCCAATTTTAATTTAGAACAATTGCGTTTAGGCGCTGTTTTAATTTTTGATAAACCCTTTTCATGGTCCTCTTTTAAATTGGTTAAAAAGGTGAAATACCTTTGTAAAGCCAATAGGGTAGGCCACGCTGGTACCCTTGATCCTTTAGCAACTGGACTAATGATTATCTGTACAGGCAAATGCACGAAAATGATTGAGACGCTTCAAGGGATTGATAAAACATACACGGGGCAATTTAATTTTGGGCATTCAACGCCTTCACATGATCTAGAAACTGAATTTGACAAAACCTATGCCTATGATCATATCAATGAAGAACAGATTCAAAGTTTGGTTCAATCCACCATTGGAGTAGTGTATCAAACACCACCAGTATACTCAGCTATTAAGGTGAATGGTACCAGAGCCTATAAAATGGCCAGACAAGGCAAAACGGTTGAAATAAAATCTAGACCTATTACGATTTATGATTTTAAAGTCAATGGGGAATTGCCAACCTTGCAATTTGAAGTAAGATGTAGTAAGGGTACCTATATTCGCACATTAACAGATGATTTTGCTAAACAACTAAACAGTGGTGCTTATTTGTCTGAACTCAGAAGAACCGCCATCGGGGATTTAAAAGTAGAAGATGCTTGGCATCTCGAAAAATTTGAAGAGCTTTGTCGCGGCGAAATATGAAGGTATACCATGACATAGAGGCTTTGCCTGAATTGAATCAAACAGTCTTTACTCAAGGCACATTTGATGGGGTTCATTTGGGGCATGTGAGTCTTTTAAATGAAGTGGTCACGCAGGCCAAACGCATAGGTGGCGAGAGTGTATTGTTAACCTTTTGGCCTCATCCAAAATTCATGTTGTTCCCCGAAGACAATGAATTGAAACTACTTCAATCATTGGAGGAAAAACTAGAGGCTTTTGAAGCCATCGGGATAGACCATGTTTTGGTTTTGCCTTTTACCCAGGCCTTTAGTGCTCAATTGCCTTTGGATTACATCAGTGGTTTTTTAGTCAACGCACTTAATATGCATACCATTATAGTGGGGTATGATCACCGTTTTGGTAAAAATCGAGAAGGCGATATCCATTTGCTTAAACAGTACGCCAGCACTTACAATTATAAAGTCATAGAAGTATCTGCAAAAGATGTAGATCAAATTGCAGTGAGTTCAACAAAAATCAGACATGCACTGAATGCTGGGCAAATTGAGTTAGCAAATGATTATTTGGGCCGTCCGTATCAGTTATCTGGCACAGTTGTATCTGGTAAGCAACTAGGCCGCACCCTTGGTTTTCCAACAGCCAATATAGAATTGCCTTTTAAACACAAGCTGATTCCTGCTAAAGGGGTTTATGTGGTAAAAGTTTGGGTGCAAGGGCAAGCCCATTATGGGATGATGAATATTGGGGACAACCCAACTATTGCTGATAAAAGCTTCAGTATAGAAGTCAATATTTTAGATTTTAATGCCGATATATATGGGCAAACACTGCGCGTAGACATGCTTTCTTGGTTGCGTTCTGAAAAAAAATTCAAAGACATAAATGAATTGGCACAGAATTTGAAACTTGATGAAACGCATGCGCGTGAAAAAATCAATAGTCTATAAAATACTATGTGTTTTATTGGTGTTCTTCTTAGGGACATCGCATGCTTCTGCCCTGCATTTACAAGGGTTTTTAGATTTTGCGGAGTCGGATCCAGATAAATTAAATACCCAATTCGATTCAACTTTTAGCACTGCTTGGGATCTGTATTTGAACACTTGGAATACAGAGGTTTTAAACCCTTATATGTACGATTTTTACAGCTTTAATCACCCCGTAAATATTTGTTTATCACCAGACTCTTTGGGCTTTGTTATGCCGGTTACTAATATCGTTACATCAGATTTTGGTCCAAGACACGGCAGACCTCACCAAGGCGTTGATTTAGATTTAGAAACAGGCGATACAGTAGTGTCTGCATTTGATGGCGTTGTTAGAATGTCTAAAACCTATTATGGCTATGGCAATATGGTAGTGGTAAGACACTTCAATGGATTGGAAACCTTATACGGGCATCTATCAAAGGTATTGGTTGAACCTGGCCAAACCGTTAAGGCAGGCGAAGTTGTTGGTTTAGGGGGCAATACTGGTCACAGTTTTGGTTCTCATTTGCATTTTGAAATTCGTTTCATGGGCCAGCCCATTGATCCTTCTAAATTCATATCATTCGATCAATTCTCATTGCTTAACAATGAGGTTTTGATTGATAGTTCTACCTTTAACAATGGTAAGTTGATCCACAAATCTCGAAAAGAGGTTACATTGGAACACGAGTCCCATCAGGCAGTTGTTAAACTGGCTGCTAAAAAAGTACATGTGGTTAAATCTGGCGATACGTTAAGCGCCATTGCCCGTCGCAATAAAACAACAGTGGCCAAGTTGTGTAAATTGAATCACATCAAGGCTGAAGGCGTTTTAGCCTTGGGCCAAAAAATCAAACTCAAATAATTATTTTTTGATTTTATCAGGATTGTCTGATACAAATTTCTCCCAAGAACTGGCTTTCTTTTTCAATTTACCTGCCCCTGTTTTAGCCCCAAAACCTCTAGGAGTAGCTTGAAATATGTGGCACATGGCAGCGGCTAAACCATCGGTAGCATCTAAATGTGTAGGCATGTCTTCAAACTTTAATAGTTGTTGTAACATACTCGCAACGGCTTCCTTGCTGGCATTGCCTGTGCCGGTTATACTCAGTTTTATTTTGCGGGGTTGGTATTCGTAAATGGGAATATTTCTGGTTAAGGCAGCCGCTATAGCAACGCCTTGAGCGCGACCTAATTTGAGCATAGACTGCACATTCTTGCCAAAAAAGGGGGCTTCAATGGCCATCTCATCAGGCTTATAACTTTCAATTAAACCGCTCACCCGCTCAAAAATGTGTTTTAATTTGAGGGCATGGTCTTCGAGTTTATCGAGCCTAATTATACCAATACTGATCAAATTAAATGTTTTGCCGTTGAGGCCAACAACGCCATAACCCATTATATTTGTACCAGGATCTATGCCTAATACAATTCGGTCGAAATCTTCAATATTCACGCGTTGCAAAACAAAACAAAGATACTAAAAAATGTGAATTGGCAATTGCTATTCAAGGTCCTTAAATGGTCTGTTCCAGGCTTGTTATTGCTGATTGTTTACAATCGATTTTACAAACACGAGCATTTATCTGTTGAAGCCATTGCGGTTGCCGTTCGGAGTCTACCCATCAAGGTGCTTAGCTTTTTGTCGTTAATGACCTTGTTGAACTGGATAATTGAAGCTAAAAAATGGCAATTGGCCATTCAGTCTACTCAAAAATTGAGTTTTTTGAAGGCCTTAAAAGCAGTATTAGCAGGCTTGAGTGTGTCTCAATTGTTGCCATTCAGAACGGGTGAATTTCTTGGTCGTTTGGCCTATATACAACATCCTTTAAAACCGCAAGCAGCCTTGCTTTCAGCTATGGTGAGTTGGACCCAATTGGCTTGCACTTTGTTGTTTGGAACGGTCGCTTTTTTATTCTTGCGTCCGGTGCCTATTCCTCATGTATTACTTTGGTCTATTTTGGCCATTCTATTAGTGTTTGTTTTGGGTTTGAAATACGCTTCTAACATTAGAGCCTTATTGGATTGGCCAATTATGAAGGCCTTTAAGGAGGCCTACCAAGCTTTAAGTAAACCGGTTTTGATAAAGGTGTTTGCCTTGTCTGTTCTGAGGTATATGACTTTTGTTTTTTCCTATGCCCTTTTAGTGCAATGGTTTGGTGTTGGGCATTACCATTCCATTTTATGGGCCATCATTGGTGTTTCAACGGTTTACTTAATACAAACCCTTGGGCCTAGTTTTATTTTAACTGATATTGCCATCAGAGTCAGTGTGCCTGCATTGGTGTTTTCTGGCGGAATGGTAGCCAATCAAAGTTTAGATTTTTTGCCTGGGATCATCATTTATTTGTTTAATGTGGTGTTGCCAATGTTTATTGGCGCAATGGTCTTATTGACTCTAAAATTAAAAGCCTAATCAAACCATGTTGCTCTTATCTATTTTAATTGGGTTGTTTGTTTTAGCCTATGTCGTCTTAACCCTTTTTATTGGCTTTGGGTTTAACAGACGCATAGCTTTATCATCACCCATGCCTCGTCACGCTCATTCAGGAGTAAGCATTGTTGTGCCCTATAGAAATGAAGCAGTCAACTTGCCTCTTTTTTTAGAGCATTTATTGAATTCTAAGTTACCTGAACAGTATGAATTAATTTTAGTCAATGACGATTCAACAGACAACAGTTTAGCGATTTGCGAGTCATACAGTCATAAGGGCAATATACGTTGTATTAACAGCCAAGGAGTAGGGAAGAAGCAAGCCCTTCATTCTGGTATTTTGAGTGCTCAATACAATTGTATTTTAACCCTTGATGCGGATGTTTTGGTATCCGCTCAATGTGTGCAATTGATGTATGATAAGTTTCATGCCGAAGCCCTGAACATGTTATGTGGTTTGGTTAAATTTAAGCCTTCAAAACCTTTGTTTGAACAGCTTCAAGCCATTGAATCATCTGTAATGGTGGCCTATAGCGCTATGAGCCTTGATTATGGTTTGCCTAGCACCTGTAATGGGGCTTGTTTGATGTTCAGTCGCGATGTGTTTTTGCCATTGGGTGGCTATGATGCCCACAAGACATTGGCTTCAGGCGATGACGATTTGCTCTTGCAATCCTTTTTTAAAGCCTATCCTGAGCAAGTAAAGTATATGAACCATTCAGAAGCTTATGTAGTGGCAGCCACTTGTACTTCCAGCAAGGCTTTTATTCAGCAACGTTTGAGGTGGACGTCTAAACATAAAGCTTATTTTTATCCTTACAACGCTGTATTATCTCGAATTTTAGCTTTGAGATTCTTGCTGTTTTGGGTGTTGGTATTTACAGCTATTGTTTATGCCTCTGTATGGAGCCTTATTGGTATTACCGCTATTTTACTGTCTGAATGGATCAGTTTGAAGGCCATGAATGGCTTCTTCGTTTGCAAAACCAGAGGGGTATTTTTGCTGTCTTTGTATTTTTGGTATTTGCCATTGTTACTCTTGAATATTCGCTCTCAGAATATACAATGGAAGGGTAGGCCCATTTAGGCTTAGGGCTTTTTTGAAAGCTGAGTCAGACGTTGTTTTTTTTTGATGAAATACATGCTGGCAGAGAATAAAAACACAAAGCTTAACACATAGAATTTCCAGTTGCTCCAAGCGCCAAGTTGGAACTGCACAGTGGCTTCAATGCATGAAACAGCCGCAGCTAATAAGTATAAGATAATGACTATCTGTTGGTTGATGAGGGTTTTCTTTTCCATGTTATTTGATGCTGTCTTTTTGTAAGCTGATTATGCCTCTTGGTTTTTTAATGACCCAATTGCTGAAGTCTTGTTTGCTCTCCATGCCTTCGCCTGTGAGGACTTCATTTTTAGTGGTGATCTTAACAAATTTATCGGTATAGATGATTTGTTTGCGTTGGTCCCAAATGAGTTTTTCGGTGTTTAGTTTTTCACCTTTGTTATTCATGACCACTACGTTTTGAGTGACTTCAGTGATTTTTTGAGCTTGGTAGGAAACCCCTTTTTCAGCGGTTAAATAGCTTTCTATCTTGCCTGAATCGTTATAAAATTCGCCTTTAACGCCCATTGGCATTTTAAGGATTTCATTGCCTTCTTTTTTGTAGCCTAAGAGTTTCTTAACCTTGATTTTAGCTTTGAGCTTACCTGAGTCGGTATAATTAATGACTACTTGGTCGCCTTCTTGCTGACAAATCAAAGTATCTGCTTGCATCATTTTGGCTACATTTTTTTGCGCATAATCGCCGTTGCATGCCATTATGCAGGTCATAAAAATGAGGCCAATTGATTTATATCCCATGGGTATTGATCAATAGAATTTTCTTTGTTTAAACCAATTGTCAGCAATGGTAAAACCAATGGTTAATCGAAAGGCTTTTTCAGCAATGAGGCCATGGGTATTGTTGCCTCTTACAATGTATTCTGCAGATACATTGAACAAAGATTTTAATAAGATTTTATTGCGACCATCAATATCTGTTCTGGTTTTTGGAATACCTAATCCCAAACTCAAGCCATATTCGTGAATAGGGGTTAGCTCACCCAAATCATTTTTGAACAAATAGCCCCAATTTTTACTTCTAAAGCCAAAACGGTATTCTAATTTAGCTTGTTTTTTGCCTTTGGCTTTTAACGCATCGCCAAATTGAACATCTGGGTCAGGTCTGAAGGCAAAGCCCAAAGAGAATTGCGAGCCATTTTGAAAAGAATCTGAAAATAAATTATGATTCATTTTGGCCCAATATTCTTTGCGGTAATCTGCGGCCAATAACCATTTATTATTAAAGCTTACACTAAAGCCTGCAGAAAAAGCACTTGGGATATAAGTGCTGCCTTTGATATTGTTTTCATTGGCCACTGTGTCTTTAGCGGCACTGCTGTAATAATTGCTGAGCGTGATGATCTGACGGTATTCAGAGAAATGCATTAAGGCATTGGGCTGGTAGCTAGCGCCAAATACCCATCTGATCGGATAACGAAATGTTTTGTATACCATTTTACCGCCTTCAAATACAGAGTCGTGTCTGACTATGGTATCTCTGTTGCGCTCCAATTGTATGCCTAAATCAAATTTGAATCCACTTAAATGGGTGTTGTTATCGTAATAAGTTCTTCTGGTTTTACCGGTGTCAAACACATAGAAGTTTTGAGTATTGCGGTGTTGGCCGAACACATAAGCACTGGTGATGCCTAAAGACAAATTGGGTCTTAAATTGACGCCATTCATCCAATACAATTGACTTAGACCACCTGTTTTAGAATAATAATTACCCTGGTCTATTATGCTGTCATTGTTGAACTTTTGAATGATATAATAAGAAGAATTGATGCTAGAATAAGGACTTACTCCAAATCCACTGGCCCAAATGGTTTTGTATTCTTTGTAGAGTTTGTTTTGATTTTTATTGGTGCTGGAGTCTTTTAATAATTGTTTTTTGTAAACAGGAAAGGCCAAATTGAAGTAATTAAAATTACCAGAGTATTGGGTGCGTATTTTTTGATCTAGACTGAGTTGACTATACTGTGATCTGAAACCAAAATCGAATACAACATGTTTTAAAGCGCCAATAGAGGCAGGGTTAGAGAAGGCAATAGACCTTTGGGTTCTTATGCCGTTCTGAACACCACCCAATGATCGTGTAAAGGCAGAATTGAATTGCTCGATTTCACCAAAACCTCTGGTGGAATAGGGTGAACTGGTGTTGTTTTGGCCCATAAGTGGAGAGGCCATCAACAAGCTAAAACATAATAATTTAAAGGTTCTCATTTAATTTCAACAAAGCGTACAACCCTTGTAACACCAAGTATTCATGCACAAATATCTTGTATTTAGCTGGGAATACAAAATGTGTTGCATCGCCACCACAGACAACGATTTTTAATGCTTTGTATTGTGTGGCGTATTGTTCAATATAGCCCAATAGTTCTTGTTGTAGAACCAATGCTACCTGACTCCAGCCTTCACCAGCTACCATACAGGTGATAGGTTTATCGAAGCGATGACCTTCCCACCAATCGGGATAGATGCCTGTGAGATGGCACGCTGTTTCATAACAGGTGCTTACG
>JAURIG010000038.1 GCA_030832905.1 Bacteroidota bacterium | reverse complement strand
AAGGGATATTCTGATAAGGCCTAAAGGAATATAGCAATCCTAGCTTCAAGGTAAATTTTGTCAAGAATTTGTCACAGATTTAAAAAAAACATTTGTTCTAACATAAATCATTTGACAAATGGGAGAATTTATTTAAGTTTGTGTACACTATTATAGTGTTTTCATAGTTTTAGTTTTGTCAAAGGCCGTATCAGCAATGATGCGGTTTTTGGCTTTTAAAGGGTTTACGTAGATAATATAAATGCCAGAATGGCTAGGTTGTATACCTTTTCAATACCAATAAATTATCGGATATTCGCCCCTAGAAATTCAAAAGCCAATTAGGCAAATTCATGGGCATAGTTTCAAATTCAAAAAAGGTTGTTGTTATTACTGGAGCTTCTTCAGGCATAGGCGAGGCCTTGGCTAAAGTGGCCGCTCAGTTAAACTATAACATCGTAATTGCCGCGCGTAAACTTGATCAATTGCAAAGGGTACAAGCGGAATGCGAAGCCTTAGGGGCAAAAGTGCTCAGTCTTAAATTAGATGTGTGTGTTGAATCTGAATGCGCCATATTAATGGAAAATGCCATACAAACTTTTGGCAGAATAGATGTATTGATCAACAACGCGGGGATTAGCATGCGCGCAATGTTCAAAGACTGTGATTTAAATGTTATCAAACAAGTTATGGATGTTAATTTTTGGGGCACTGTGTATTGCACTAAATTTGCCTTGCCACATTTATTAGAACAGAAAGGAACAGTAGTGGGGGTTTCCTCAATTGCTGGCATCAAAGGCTTACCAGCTCGCACTGGTTATTCAGCCTCGAAATTTGCCATGCATGGATTTCTGGAATCACTGCGCATAGAGCATTTAAAAACGGGCTTGAAAGTCCTATTGGCTTGCCCCGGATATACCGCCTCTAATATTCGCAATGCGGCACTGAATCAACATGGCAATAGTCAAACTGAAAGTCCTTATGATGAGTCAAAGTTAATGCCTGCAGAAGCAGTGGCTAAAGCCATATTTAAAGCTGTTCATAAAGAAAAAGCCTATCTGTATTTAAGTACCCAAGGCAAATTGACCTTGTGGTTAAATAAATTCTTTCCGATTTGGTTAGACAGATTGGTTTATAAGACTGTAGCAAAAGAAAAGGACAGTCCTTTTAAATGATCAACGCAAGAGGGTAAAGGTACCTCTGAACCAATGCAGTTTGTCGTCACAAGCTACGTATTTAACATAAAAGACATACACATCTTGAGGCGCTAAATTGCCTTTATATTGGCCATCCCATGTCACTTTAGGGGATTTACTCTCAAATATTTTTTCGCCCCAACGGTTATAGATGGCTAAATTGTATTCTGAGCCTGGGTCGCTGTATTTATTGCCCGGGTAGACATCGTTAACACCATCATCGTTTGGCGTAAAGGCATTGGGCATAAACATATCAATAGGCAAGGCATCTGGCTGTTCTTGAATGCGAATGCTATCGGCATTAATACAACCTTGGCCATATTTAAATCGGACCACATAGGTACCATGGCTTTCCACCACTATGCTTCTAGTGGTGGCACCAGTATTCCACCAATATTGGTTCATGCTATCAGCGGCAGTTAATATGACTGCTGCAGATAAACAAATAGCCGTGTCTTTACCTAATCCTCCATCTCTTACAGGGTATTGCGCAATGAATACAGAATCGCTTTCTATACAGCCTTCTTTAGTCACTATGGTCAATTTTTTCCATCCGGCCGTGGTGGCATGGTAATTAATGGTTTCAGAATTGTCATGCCAAATGTATTTAGCATAAGTATCTTTTGGTCTCAGCCATCTATCCACTGGTCCGCAATAGAAAGTATCGTTCCCAAGATCCAATCCCGTTTGAATAAAATCGATATTAGCTGTGTCAAATACAGTACAAAGTTTATTTCGAACTTTTACGACGTACTGACCCGGTAAACCCACCCTGATTTTAGCACTTGTGTCGCCTGTATTCCATTGGTAAAGTGTTTCTGGCAACGTTTTTATTGAATAGCTTTGACCATTCAACACCACCGAGGTGTTCTTGCAAAACAAGGTGTCATTCAAGAAGATTTTAGGAGGGGAATACAATACAAAGGCAATGGTGTCTGACGATGGGCAATTGTTTTGATTGGTAACGGTTAACCAATACGATTTTAAACTTGGAATGAATACAGTTCTTTGGTTATTGCCATCAGACCATAAATACGTTTTCATGCCAGGAGGGCCTTGATAAAAGAATTGTACAAAGCTGTCTCTACAAATTACAGAATCTGGTCCTAAATTGAGTTTGAATAAATCGTTAGTGATGTTGATGGTGTCAGAAGAGACACAAGGAGCGTCAGTCACCTTAACCCAGTATTGCCCGCCCTTATTGACTGTAATGCTTGGCGCAGATGAGCCTGTGTTCCATAAATATTGTTTGCCTGGGGTATTGGTGAAAAGCAATTTGGAAAACGCACCACAAACCAGCGTGTCATTTGGGATTTTAACTTTAAAATTCTGCTTAATGGTGATGTCGTAATCAGAGGTGTCTACACAGGAATTACTTCTTGAAATAAGTGTAACGTTATAAGTGCCCGGTTTAGGATAGGTGTAACTTGGGTTGGTAAAAATAGAGGTGTCTTTAAGTGTGCTGGTATCGCCAAAATTCCATAAATAAGTGGTGGCGCCTTGGCTTCGGTTGTTGAAAGTGACAGCATTGCCGGTGCAACCTACACTTGGAACAAAAAACGAGGAAACAACATCAAATACACAAATCGATACATTGAACTGAAAGTCGCGTTTAGTCTCACCAATAAATACCCCATTACGGTATTCTTTCACCTTTATGCCAATTACAAATTGCCCAGGTTGGGTTGGAGTGAGGGTCAGTTTGCCTGTCTTAGGGTCAATGGTAAGGGTAGGGTTGCCGTCAATTTGATTGGTATAGGTGGCATAGCCTGCTTCCCAAACAATTAGTTTCTGAGGATAATGTGGTCTGTTAGTAGGGTCACTGTAATCAGGTCTTGAGGCAGTATTGGTATTGGTACCTGCACCATCATATGGTTGGAAGAGTTCGTAGACTAAACTATCGCCATCAATATCGATTGCACTATGGTCAAATTTAAGGGGGGCATTGGTACATAAGAAATTGGGAGGTAGAGATTTGAAACTTGGAGAACTATTGGTGTTGCCAGTATTAATGGTTGTAAAATAGGTAGCACCTGTGCCACTTGGATTGACAATGTTTGTTATGGTATTGTTTCTACAACAACGTTCAAAGCTCACAATAAAATTATCATTTATAGGAAGAGAGATGGTTGTTGTATAAACGTATTTATCTACACAAGCATTGGGTTTGTTTTTAATACATTTATAATTGACGTCATTCACTCTACTTGGCGTATTGCGAAGAACCGATTTGCATAAATTTACTTGAAGTGCTTTGTTGCTGACCTTAAACACATTAAATAGACCATATTCGTCTTGATCTATAGCTGCTTGAGAACCATTTATACAATCTATGTATAGATTTAAAGTGACTTGGTAGTTTTTGTTGCCTCCACTTGTGCTAAGATATTTATACATGAATTCACCTCCAACAATGTGTGTGGCGTTGGCAGTCAATAAAGAAAGCAAAAGCGATATGGTTGCTAATGTTTTTTTCATTTATATATACTTAGACTACAAATTCACTTAAAACGTTGCTGCCTTATTGTATTAAATTACTTCCTGTTAATTTAGCATATTCACTCAAAATCTGTTCCGCTTCTTGTTTACGTCCTGATTTTTGAAGTTCAGTGCCTAAATAATAATAAGCTTCTGGGTTTTTAGGTTCTAATTGTATAGCTGCTTGGAGATTATAGAAGGCAGAGTCTTGCTCGCCCAATAGCAATTGGCTTTTACCCAAACCTAAGTAACCCCTTCCAACATTACCATAAACTTGTAAGAACTGATTAAAATACCCTTTAGCCTCTGCAGGATTGTTTTGAAGCAATCTGATTTCTCCCATTAATAACGGAGCAGAAGCATTTTTCTTGTGTTTAAATGCTAAGCCTAATTGTTCAAAGGCTTCATCAATGATTTTTTTATCAGGATTTTGTTGGTTGGCCATGACCGCTTTCGTGTAGAGCACTTCCCCAAGACTTTGGTAAGCCTCATAGTTGCCGTCTCTTAACTGAATGGCTTTTTTATAAAATACTATACTTGAATCCAACTGCATTTTCATTTTGTAAGCATCAGCAATGCCTCTTGCGTATTCCTCTTCAAGCGGATTGTAAGCAAATGCTTTTTTATAAAATAACAAAGCTGAGTCGCCTTTGTTTTTATTCAAGTAGGTTTTGCCCATGTAACTGAAATCATTGTTCGCTTCAACGACTGCAGCAACAGTAACACCATCAACCTTAACTTCGTAAATAGTGCCTTTAGGTGGCCAATAACCGCCTAAAATTTGGTTTTTAGATAAGGTTCTCGTTGTCCAAATGGCATATTTCCAATTGTTATTGGCCCATTCATATTCTCTGGTCCAAGCATATTTTACTGAATCACCCTCAGGTACAAAGGTTTTGAGTGCTTCTTGAATATTGTTACTGCTAACCTTTACTTCGCCACTTAATACTTCAGGGCGGTTTTTGATCAACCATTCAAATGCTGCTCTTGGTGTTTGGTTCCAATAATCAAGTTCGTATTGGCCATTGGCCCCTTGAATACCTCCAACCAATTCATTGAAGTATAAATATTCATAAGGATGGTTCTTAATGCTCCAGACCGCCGGTTTAGAAAAACTTAAGCCAATTAAACAGAATAGAATAACTTGTATGCGTTGGCCGAAAAATTGACTTAACCAATACCATCCAAGAATGGCCAGAGCCAGTAAAGAAGGGTATACAAATATGAAGTGTCTCCAACCGTTGTATACATATGAGCCTTTGTAAATGGCATAAGCAGCCGGGGCAATGGTAACAAAGCCCAGCACCAATACCATACTCAATTCCAATTTTGATTTTTTAAACCAGGCCAATAACAAGCTCAACCCAAAACCAGCCAATACAGCCAAAGGTGCAGTAATGGCAATGAGTTTAGGTTCATAATACCATGGTTTAGTGAATATTCTTTGACCTTCAAATAATTCATAATAGGTTAAAAATGAAAATTTCTCAAATTCTTTAAGGGCAGTAAGGGCGCCGGTTAAAGGCTGTCTGAGCGCATAAGGCCACATCAAAATGCCAATGGCATAACCAGCAATACCAACAATTAAGAAGGCCTTTAAATAAGGAAGAAGGCCTTTGGTGAAATCCAATTGTTTTTTTCTGAAAAACAGCCAGTGTATACCGATGCCAAGGGCTAAAAATGCAAAAAGCATAATGCCACCTGCTCTTATACTGAGAGCAAATCCAATTGCAAGAGCCAACATCACCTTAGTTTGGTGTCTGGCATTTGGCAATTCTTTCATGAGGCGCATCAAATAGTAAATGGCCATAATGTAACCAGTTGCGAAAGGAATGTCTTTAGGGTTGTTAAAGCAATGGCCAAAAAAGGATGGGGAACACACTAAGGCAATGAGTGCAATAATGGCTGGCAACCAGCCTGAGAATAAACGCACCAACAATGCTGTAAATAAAATGCATAAGAATCCGACCAAGGCGTTGAGTAAGTGCCTAACATAAAAATCGTTTTTAGCGCCTAATACATCATTAATGCCCGCGGCTAGAACGTCAATGCTCATGCCGTAATAGACGTTGGTGAAATAATCTCTGTGGCCAGCTTTCTGGAAGTCAAACATGGTGGTGTCATTGCCCAAGCTGCTGTAGTAAGTCAAAACGTCTTTAGAAAAGGTATTGTGGTTGGGTTCGTCCCATGTGATGTTGTAATCCGGACTCATCCAAGCCATTCCTACTAAAAGCAATAAAGCCAAAACACCAAAGGTTCTTTGGTAGATTTTGTGGTTGATGTCTGTCCAACTACTGGAACTGTTTTTGAATCTGACAGTTTTAAAAAATTGTACCCAAATGGCTTTGAAACCAAGTATGAAAGATTGGAAAAATGATTTGCTTACATCGCCTAAAACAAAATCATTGGACTGGTATTCGAAGGGGATTTTGGTGCAGGCTTCTGCTTTTTCAGCTATACTTGCGAGCAACCAAGGGTTATCAATTTTTTGATCAACGACCAATTGGGTAAAATCTGTTTTGTTCATGAGAACAGCTTCCATGCTGCTCATGTTGGCATTGGCTCCACTCATTAGTTTTGGCCAAAAATTACTCCAGTAACTCAGGTGTTTATCAAAAAAGTTGTTTTTAGCAGAAGGCTTGCCATAGGCAGCAACTAAGTTTTGTTCATTTAAATTTTTACTGGCTTGTTGAACCCATTTTACCAAGACATCTACGTCGTTTTTCAAAGGGAGTTGAACAGGGGCAATGGCGGTTTCAGTGTTGTCAGATTGCCATACTTGAAGCCCCAAAGACTTTATGCCTTCTTGTATGCATGGAGCATTAACATGGTTAAGCACATAAAGCTGTATTTGATTAGACTTAGCACTAACTTGTAAAAGGTCTTTTAAGTCTTTTTCGGCTTGTTTGCCAGCGTTTGATTGGGTAATAACAATAGCTATAGGGCCATTGCTGTTGTTAGAGTTATTAGCTGTCTTTTGTGACATGTTGAAACACAGATTTTATGAGGCGAAAAATACATAAAATCACGGGTTTAAACAAACCTTAAGCTTTACAGCATTTTTAAGGCCTGCTTGATCATGTCTTCAACAGTTATGTTGGGAGATTGCATAGCAATTTTTTGAATGGTTTTTTCAGCGGTGTTGCGCGGAAAACCTAAGGCCTGAAGCGCCAATAAAGCTTCGTCAGATTGTTTGGCCGTTTGACTTGGGAATTGTTGCATTTCAGCTGGGGTGGCCAAACGCATGATTTTATCTTGCAATTCCATGACAATCCTCTGGGCAGTTTTTGGGCCAACTCCTTTAACAGCATTCAAAGTAGCGGTGTTGCCAGTACTGATAGCACCAATGATGGCATGTGGGGTTTGACCACTCAAGATCATTCTTGCGGTATTAGTGCCAACGCCATTCACTAAAATTAAATGCCTAAACAATTGACGTTCTTGTTCATCAAAAAAACCATACAAAGCATGGGCGTCTTCTTTAATTGATAAATGGGTTAAAAGCCTAACCTGTTTGAGGGTTTTGATGTGCTCAAATGTATTGATACTGATCATAACATGATAGCCAATGCCGTTGACGTTAATCACCACAAAAGCCGGATTGGCATGTTCAATATGTCCTTCAATAAATTCGTACATCTTATTGATTGATTACAGCTTCAGAAGGCACTATACTCACCCAGTTAAAAGGGTCTTTAGCAGCCAAGGTTTTGATGTTGTTAAAGAAATTCAGTATTTGCTTGCTCAATAAATTATCTGTGGCATTAATGGTGTAATCTTGGCCTTGGTATGCCATGAGTTCAATATTGGTAACTGTTGCAGCTGTGCCTGAAACAAACATTTCTTTGATCTTGCCTTGCTTGTGCCAATCAATCACTTGGCGAACGGACACTTTGGTTTCAATCACTTGGTGACCTTCGTGTTTAAGGTATTGAATGATGGAATCTCGAGTAATACCGGCCAATAGTGTATCGTTGATTTCAGGCGTATACACGGCATCGTCAGTAACAACGAATACATTGCTTGTGCCTGTTTCTTCAAAGAATTCATGGGTAGCTCCATCTGTCCAAAGGACTTGATCGTAGCCTAAGTCTTGCGCCAACTTGGTTGGATACATTGACGCTGCGTAATTGCCAGCACATTTAGCGGCACCTACTCCTCCCTTAGCTGCTCTGGTAAAATGTTCTTCAACCCTAACCTTCAAAGCATGCGTATAATAAGCGTTTACAGGGCAAGCATATACCATGAAACTGTAGTTTTCACTCGGTTTAACTCCTAGGAAATCATCTGTTGCAAACATAAATGGGCGGATGTACAAGGCACTGCCCGTTTTAGTAGGTATCCAATTTTTATCAATGCTGCAGATTTTGTGTAAGGCCTCCATGAAAATCTCTTCAGAAAGGGTAGGCATGCACATGCGAACTGCTGATTGGTTTAATCGTTTTAAGTTGTCAAGTGGTCTGAACAAGGTGATAACACCATCAGTGTTTTTGACCGCTTTCATGCCCTCAAAAATGGCTTGTCCATAATGCAAAGCAGAAAGCGTTGGGCTCAATGGAATTTTGCCAAATGGGTCGATTCTAAAATTCTGCCATTCGTGGTTGATGTAGTCACAAGCAAACATGTGATCAGTAAAAACCTGACCGAATTTAATGTTCTCAGCATCAAATGAAGAAATTTTTGAATCTTCCGTTAGATTTATTGTAATTTTGAGGCTCATTTAGATTGCAAATTAAATCATTTCCATGGATGAAAACCTAATTATTTCGGAAAATAATCCTGAGCTCATGAACCTCTTGCTGGGAGACGAATTGTACATTGTGCATGAGCAAAAATGGTATGCCAATATTGCTCACGATGGCAACAATAAACACCGTTTTTTAAATGTGTTTGCCCATCAAGGAGCTAACCCAATACCCGCTGAAGACAGAGACTTTTTCTTTAGAATCATC
The DNA here is from genome assembly GCA_030832905.1 of Bacteroidota bacterium. Lineage (GTDB taxonomy): Bacteria > Bacteroidota > Bacteroidia > NS11-12g > UBA955 > JABMMZ01. The sequence goes on along the minus strand of JAURIG010000038.1, from coordinate 6,829 downwards.
ACGTCCATCAAAAACGATAAGTTTTCAATGGATGCAGATGGTTTTGCTGTTGTTAATGCAGAGGCTTTTCCTGGTCTAAGCTGGAAAAATTTAGAGCAAGTCTTCAGTCCAAGGTATTGTATTTTTTGGGGTGTAGATCCAATTCAGTTTGGCATTAATTGCAAATTGAATGGTGGGATAGTTGTCAATCAATGCAGGATATTGTTCACAGATCCAATAGGTCAAATTGCCAATGATGTTGAAAAGAAAAAAAGGTTATGGCAAATCTTCCAAAGAATGTTTGATATCAACAAAGGCAGCTAATGGAATTGGTTTTAGCTTCTAATAATGCACATAAAATTGACGAAATCCGTCAGATTTTACCAGCACATATTAAAGTCCTAAGTTTAAAAGACGTTGGGTTTACCCAAGACATAGAAGAAACCGGAAAAACCTTTGATGCCAACGCCGAAATAAAGGCAAATGCCATTTTTGAGCAAGTGCAATTACCCGTCTTTGCAGACGATAGTGGCCTTGAAGTTACAGCCTTAAATAAAGCGCCTGGGGTTAAGAGTGCTCGCTATGCGGGCGAACCTGTTGACGCTGAAAAAAACATTGATTTATTGTTAAAGAATTTAGAGGGTAAAACGAATCGCAAAGCCCGTTTTGTGACGGTTATCTGTTTGAAGTTGCCGCAAAAGTGTTTCTTTTTTGAAGGGGAGGTTTGGGGGCAGATTACGACAGAACGAAGAGGTCAAGGTGGCTTCGGGTACGATGCTGTTTTTATGCCAGATGGCTATCAGCAAACTTTTGCTGAAATGTCTGCAGAAGCTAAAAATCAAATCAGTCATCGCAAACAAGCCCTCGAAAAACTATTGCCCTACTTAGCTTTTTTAGCATGAGCATTCATCTAATTGACGCCTTTGACTATGCATTGCCAGAGCAATTAATTGCTCAAACAGCCATGGAGCCCAGAGATGCCTCAAAGCTATTGTTTTACCAAGAAGGTCATATTCACGATCAAATCTTTAAAGATTTACCAGATGTCTTACCAAAAGGGGCTCAATTGGTGTTTAACAATGCCAAGGTTATACAAGCCAGGTTATTTGCCCGCACTCAAACCAATGCCAAAATAGAGGTGTTTTTACTACAGCCTCATGAGTTAGAATACAGTCAAGCCTTATCGGCCACTCAGCATACCCAATGGCAATGCATGATTGGCAATAAGAAAAAATGGAAACCTGAAGAAATCATTCAGATAGAGGTTGGAAAAGCGCAATTGAGGCTTAAGCAATTAGCTGATCAAGTGGTTGATTTTGCTTGGGACGGGGGCATCAGTTTTGGAGAGTTATTAGAATTAGTTGGGCAATTGCCTTTGCCGCCATACATTAAGCATACGCCAAGTAAAGCAGATCAAAGTCGCTATCAAACGGTGTTTTCAAAAATTGAAGGTTCTGTTGCGGCGCCCACAGCAGGCTTGCATTTCACAGAAAACGTTTTAAGTGATTTGGATCAAAAAGGGTTTAAGCGCAGTGAACTCACTCTGCATGTGAGTGCTGGCACATTTTTGCCAGTTAAAGTAGAGCAATACAGAGACCACACTATGCACCGAGAGTCCTATGAAATTAATATTGAAACATTAGAGACCCTCATACATTCTGATTGCTTAGTTGCAATTGGTACCACAGCTACAAGGGTTTTAGAAAGTTTATATTGGGCTGGTATACAATTGTTAAATGGTATCGAAAGGTCTTTTGAAATCCCACAATTTGTGTATGAATTGCCTTACAAAGTCTATAGCAAAGAAGAAGTCATTCAAGCTTTGATTAATGATTTAACCAAACGCCAACAAACAACGATATACGGCAACAGTGCCATCATGATTGTGCCTGGGTATACTTTCAAAATGGTAAAAGGTTTAGTGACTAATTTTCATCAACCAAAATCAACATTATTGTTGTTGATTTCGGCCCTGATAGGCGATAATTGGCGACAAGTGTATCAGCATGCCATTGAGCATAATTACCGTTTTTTAAGTTACGGCGATGCCTCACTTTTGTTGCCTTAATGTTTTTAATTGCATTTTAATTTCATTATTTTTGCCCATCTCAACAATTTTGGCATGTATTTCGTTGTTAGAGTTGTTGTTGAAACGTATTATGAAATTCAAACTGATTTTAACGCTCTTGGCTTTTTGGGTAGGCCTCAATTTTGCGCAGGCTCAAAAGTTTGCCTATGTTGATTCTGATTACATATTAGGACAAATGACTGAGTATAAGGCGGCTCAAAAACAGTTAGATGAAATGGCCAGCAAATGGGATGCGGATTTAAAAATCATGCGCGATGAGGTAGAGAAAATGAATAAGGACTTCAAAGCCGAAGAGATTTTATTAAGTGCTACTCAAAAAAAGGAAAGACAAGACGCCATCAAAGCCAAAGAAGACGCTACAGTTGTATTTGAACAAGAAAAGTTTGGTGTGAATGGCGAACTGTTCAAAAAACGCCAAGAATTGATTAAACCAATACAAGACAAGATCTTTGTTGCCATTCAAAAAGTGGCCAAAAACAATGGTTTAGACTTTATTTTTGATAAGTCTGCCAACATGAATATTTTATTTAGCAACCCTAAGCACGATCGCAGCGACGACGTTTTAGATGAACTTGGCGTTGCCACCACTGAACCAGAAAAAAATAAATCGAAATGAATAAATCTATCTTAATGACAGCTGTTTTGATGCTGTTCAATGTTTTAAACAGTACTGCATCTGCTCAAAAAATCGGGCACTTTAATTTTCAGGCGCTTATTCAAACGATGCCAGAATACGAAAAGGCTTCTAATGAATACGAATTGTACAAACAATCCCTTGAAGATGAATTAAAATCTATAGAAGCAGAGGCAGCTTTGATTCAAAAGAAATACGAGGCTGAAACCAAGAAACCAGCGCCTGTTCAATCTAAATTGCAATTATGGGCTAAAAATCTTGAGTCTATGCAAGTGTATTACCAAGAAAAACAACAATCAATTCAAGACAGCTTAAATGCTAAAATGGCTGATTTGTTAGCCCCTATCAAAACTAAAATTGAAAAAGCAGTTGAAGAAGTTGCCAAAGAAAAAGGCTACTCTCATGTAATTGACAACAGTTATGGTATGTTAATTTACGCTGCTGAAGAGAACAATATTGAACCAGCTTTAAAAACAAAGTTAGGGATTAAAGACAAGCCAGCGGCCAATCCTGCTGCCGGTAAACCAGCTGTCACACCAGCTCCGGGTAAGTAATGCGTCCTAAAAGTCATTTTAATCCAAAGCCTGCAAATGCCATTGGTATTTTCGATTCCGGCATTGGCGGATTAACAGTGGCTAAGGCCATTAACGATTTATTGCCCAACGAAAAAATTGTCTACTTCGGAGACACGGCTCACATGCCTTATGGCGAAAAGTCAGCCCATGCCATACAATCTTATGCCATTGAAATCACTCGATTTTTAATGGAGCAAAACTGTAAGCTGGTGGTAATAGCCTGTAACTCTGCCTCCGCTTCAGCCTTAAAACAGGTGCAGTCAATGTTACCTGATAAGCAATTTGTAATCAATGTGATTGATCCGGTGGTACAGCACATTACCCATGATTCTAAGCATAAAAAAATTGGCTTGATTGGCACGAAACGCACGGTAAGTAGTGCTGTTTATAAAAAAAAGATAGAGAAAGCTGACACTGGACAAGTGCTTAAATCATTAGCTACACCCTTGTTGGCTCCTATGATAGAAGAGGGTTTCTTTAACAATAAAATTTCAAAAACAATTGTTCATTCGTACTTGGAGAATCCTCATTTGTTGGGTATTCAAAGCATAGTTTTGGCGTGCACACATTACCCCTTAATTATGAGTGAAATTTCAAGTTTTTACAAGGGAAAGGTTGACATTATCAATTCCGCAGCAATTGTTTCTGAGGCGGTTAAATCCTTTTTGAATAAACATGAATTGTTAAACGCAAGCATGGCTCAGCCTAAGCACGCGTTTTATGTGTCTGATTATACAGAGTCTTTTGAGCAGACAGCTAAAATCTTTTTTGGCAGCAGTTTGAAGCTCAAAGAGAAGAACCTCTGGAAATAAAGGCCTCATTTGGGTTTAAATTCCCCTGATTTGGACTTGAGATTCTCATCTCAATGCTGTACATTTGCAACACGAAATTTTAATCATGGCATTCGATATTAATATGATCAAGAGCGTGTATGCCAATATGCCTGAACGCATAGCTGCCGCTCGTCAATTACTCCAAAAACCACTTACACTTACAGAGAAAATCTTGTACAGTCATTTAAGTGCTGGTAACGCTTCAACCACTTACGAAAGAGGTAACAGCTATGTTGATTTTGCTCCAGACAGAGTAGCCATGCAAGATGCAACTGCTCAAATGGCCTTGTTGCAATTTATGCAGGCAGGTCGTAAACAAGCCGCTGTGCCTAGTACAGTTCACTGTGATCACTTGATCAATGCCAAAGTAGGTGCAGAAAAGGATTTAGATTTCGCTAATCAAGAAAGCAAAGAGGTTTATGATTTCTTAGCTTCTGTAAGTAATAAATACGGTATTGGCTTTTGGAAACCAGGCGCTGGTATTATTCACCAAGTGGTGTTGGAAAATTATGCCTTCCCTGGAGGTATGATGATCGGAACAGACTCTCACACAGTAAATGCTGGTGGTTTGGGTATGGTGGCTATTGGTGTTGGTGGTGCAGACGCTTGTGATGTTATGGCCGGATTACCTTGGGAACTTAAATTCCCTAAATTGATTGGTGTTAAATTAACCGGTCACTTAAGTGGTTGGGCTTCACCTAAAGATGTGATTTTAAAAGTAGCTGGTATTTTAACCGTTAAAGGTGGTACTGGTGCTATAGTGGAATATTTTGGCGAAGGTGCCGAGTCAATGAGCTGTACTGGTAAAGGTACAATTTGTAACATGGGTGCTGAAATTGGCGCAACCACTTCAACCTTTGGTTACGACGAAAGCATGGAGCGTTATTTGCGTTCAACAGGTAGAGCAGATGTGGCAGACTTAGCCAATACAGTTAAGGCCCATTTAACAGCAGATCCTGAGTGCTACGCCAATCCTGAAATGTATTTCGATCAAGTAATTGATATCAATTTGTCTGAATTGGAGCCACATATCAACGGACCATTTACCCCAGATTTAGCCACTCCTATTTCTAAAATGAAAGAAGTAGCAGCCGCTAACAACTGGCCATTAACAGTTGAGGTAGGTTTAATTGGCAGTTGTACCAATAGCAGTTATGAAGACATTTCAAGAGCTGCAAGTTTGGCTAAGCAAGTAGCTGAAAAGCAATTGAAGACCAAAGCTGAATTCACCATTACTCCAGGTAGTGAATTGGTAAGAGCAACTATAGAACGCGATGGTTTCATCAATACATTTGATCAAATTGGTGCTACAGTATTTGCGAATGCTTGTGGACCATGTATCGGTATGTGGACCAGAATGGGTGCAGAAAAGAAAGAGCGCAACTCAATTGTTCACTCATTCAACAGAAACTTTGCGGCCAGACAAGACGGTAACCCAAATACCCATGCCTTTGTAGCCAGCCCTGAAATCACTACAGCATTAGCCATTGCAGGTCGTTTAGACTTCAATCCGTTAACAGATACTTTAGTCAACGAAAAAGGCGAAACGGTTAAATTGGATCCTCCAACCGGTGTAGAATTGCCAAGTAAAGGCTTTACAGCTGAAGATATCGGATACCAAGCACCAGCAGAAGATGGGTCTTCTGTTGAAGTTGTGGTAGCACCTAGCAGTTCAAGATTGCAGTTGTTAGCACCATTTACAGCCTGGGAAGGTACAGATCTTAAAGGCCTTAAATTATTAATTAAAGCTAAAGGTAAGTGTACTACTGACCATATCTCTATGGCTGGTCCATGGTTGAAGTTCAGAGGTCACTTAGACAATATCAGCAATAATATGCTTATTGGAGCTGTAAACTTCTTCAATGAAAAAACCAATTGTGTTAAAAACCAATTGAACGGCAATTACGATGAAGTGCCTCAAGTTCAAAGACAATACAAGGCCGAAGGTATTGGTAGTTTGGTGGTAGGAGACGAAAACTACGGTGAAGGATCAAGTAGAGAGCATGCCGCAATGGAACCAAGACACCTTGGCGTAAGAGTGGTTTTGACCAAGTCATTTGCTAGAATTCACGAAACCAATTTGAAAAAACAAGGTATGTTGGCTTTGACCTTTGCGAATAAAGCTGATTACGATAAAATTCAAGAGGATGACAGCATAGACTTAATCGGTTTGACCAACTTTGCCCCTGATCAAGCCTTGACTATGGTTTTGAATCACAAAGATGGTTCTAGCGATAGTATTACCTGCAATCACACCTATAATGCTCAACAAATTGAGTGGTTTAAAGCGGGTGGCGCTTTGAACATCATTCGCAAAAGTGTGGTATAAGCATTCACATAAACTTTCAGAATGGGGCTTTGGCCCCATTTTTTTTGGATTAAGCTTAACTATCTCATTATAAGGGGATTGAATAATTTAAACCCTAGCTAAGAGCACAGTTGAGCCCAATAAAAAATCTGAAAAAAGTTTGTTATTTTGAGTTTTATGTCTATTTTTGCAGTCCCAAAAAAAAATAACTCACCATGGATTTAATCAAGTTTGTAGAAAAAGAATATTTAAAAACTGATATTCCTTCTTTTAAAGCAGGCGACAAAGTAACTGTGCATTATAAAATCAAAGAAGGTAACAAAGAAAGAATTCAGTTGTTCCAAGGTGACGTGATTCAACGCAGAAATGCTGGTTTGAACGCAACCTTTACCGTTCGTAAGATTTCTAATG
>JAURIG010000037.1 GCA_030832905.1 Bacteroidota bacterium | reverse complement strand
ATGGGAAAAGCCATAGTATCTGATCAAGATGAAACCTTATCTCAAACAGTTTTCAATCAACTCTCTCAATTAAACCAGACCTTAAGTGTAGCAGAGAGTTGTACTGGAGGTTATATCTCTCATCAATTGACTCAAATTCCTGGCGCTTCCAAGGTTTTTGTAGGTTCGGTTATCAGTTATAGTAATTCAGTTAAACACCACCAATTGGGTGTAGAATCAACATTGTTTGAAACTGTTGGCGCAGTGAGTGAGCAGGTGGTTACTCAAATGGTTACGGGCGTTAGAGAACGTTTGCAAACGGATTATGCCATTGCCATTTCAGGGATAGCTGGGCCTGAGGGCGGCAGTGAAGACAAGCCAGTTGGGACGGTCTTTATTGGCGTGAGTTCTGCCAAATCACATGTTGTTAATCGTTTTCATTTTTCTGGTAATCGCATGCAAATCATTGAAAGGTCTAATAATATGGCATTGGCCATGTTGCTTGAAATGATTCAAGTCCAATAATATTTTGCACTTAAAATCAGTATCTTTGCGACATGAATTTAGATCAACTTAAAGATTTAAAAGGCCGTGTAGAGGCTTTGGGGAGGTATCTTTGACGTCGCTCAGAAATTGGCATTAATTGCCGACGAAGAGTCTCAAACACTTGCGCCTGATTTTTGGGATCAACCAGAAAAAGCGCAAAAGCATTTAAAACAAATTCAAGAAAAAAAATACTGGACAGATGCCTACAAGCAGTGTCAATCTGCTGTAGATGAAGTAGAGGTATTAAAAGAGTTTCAAGATATGGGCGAAAGCTCAGAACAAGAGGTAGATGCAGCCTATCATAAGGCTGTTCAATCTGTTGAAGATCTTGAATTCAAAAATATGTTGAGAAGTGAGGAAGACAAATTAGGCGCCATACTAACCATTAATAGTGGAGCAGGTGGAACCGAAAGTTGTGATTGGGCAGAAATGCTCTCTAGAATGTACATCATGTGGGGCGAAAAAAATGGCTACAAAATCACTGAAATTGACAGACAAGATGGTGATGTGGCGGGTATTAAATCCATTACTTTAGAATTTGAAGGTCATTTTCCTTATGGCTATTTAAAAGGCGAGAGTGGGGTGCATAGAATGGTGCGGATATCGCCATTTGACAGCAATGCCCGAAGGCATACTTCATTTGCTTCAGTATATGCCTATCCAATGGTAGACGACGATATTGTGATAGAAATTAATCCAGCTGATATTGAGCTTCAAACCAGTAGAAGTGGTGGTGCAGGCGGGCAAAACGTGAATAAAGTTGAAACCAAAGTTCAATTGACACATAAACCTACTGGTATAGTTGTGGTTTGTCAAAAAGCGAGGTCTCAAGGTGAAAACAGAGAATTGGCTATGCAAATGCTTAAATCACAATTGTATGAAATGGAACTGCGCAAGAAAAACGAGGCAAGAGATGCCATTGAAGCCAGTAAAATGAAAATTGAATGGGGGTCTCAAATTCGCAATTATGTATTTCACCCATATAAATTAGTTAAGGATGTTAGAACAGGCGAGGAGACAAGTAATGTTCAAGGTGTAATGGATGGTGAAATAGATGAATTTATTAAAGCTTACTTAATGGCCTTGAGTGGAAAATCAAATACTAAATCAGTATAATTGCGTTTAAAATGAAAAAGACAAGTTTCTATTTATTGGCTCTATTATTGACCGCCTGCTCTAATCAAACCCAAAAAGACCTTGATCAGATTTTGGCACTAGAGCGTCAAACTTCAAGCCTTAATTCTGACAGCTTATTACATTGTTATATGCGTTTTTCAGACGCCTATGCTAAGCATGATTCTGCAGCAGTGTTTTTAATGAAGGCTGCTCACATTGAGATAGTGAATAAGCATGTTGTGCCAGGTATTAAACTATATGAGCGCGTTGCACTGGAGTATCCTAATACCCCGATTGCCGCTCAAGCTTTAATCAACGGAGGTGTGGCGTATGCGAGTATTCCAGATCCTGCCAATGCCAAACGCTTATACGATCAATTCATTGCGCAATACCCAAACCATGCAAGGATTGAAGAAGTGAAAAAGTGGTCTGAATATTCTGGTTTGAGTGATGAAGAATTATTCAGACGTTTCCAAAACCAATTGAATGCACAATAATCCTTATGGCGGTCAAAATCGTTGAATGTCCTAGAGATGCCATGCAAGGTTGGCCGCATTTTATTGCCACCCCAACCAAAATTGAGTACCTCAAATTACTGCTCAATGTAGGCTTTGATACCCTTGATTGCGGAAGTTTTGTATCGAGCAAAGCGGTGCCTCAATTAACGGATTCTTTGCAAGTAGTTGAGGGCATTGCCCCTTTTAAACAATCCACCAAACTGCTAACCATTGTGGCCAATACCCAAGGTGCTAAAACAGCTGTAAGTATTGAAGCCGTTGATGTAATTGGTTTTCCCTTTAGTATTTCCGAAACATTTCAAATCAGAAATACCAAACAAACCATTGCAGAGTCTACTGATACACTAAAACATCTATTAGATATTTCAAGCAAAAACAATAAGCAAGTTCAAGTGTATTTGTCAATGTGTTTTGGCAACCCCTATCAGGACGCATGGTCAACGGATTTGGTTTTGGATTGGTGTCAACGCTTACAAGCCATAGGGGTTCAAATGATCAATTTGTCAGATACCATTGGTGTAGCCAAACCGGTAGATATTGCGCTTGTGTTTGAACAGGCAAAAACCATCAAAGGCATTGAGTTTGGAGCCCATTTTCATACAACGTATATCAACGCTCAAGAGCATATTGAAGCTGCTTATAAGTCAGGGTGTAGAAAGTTTGATGCCGCCATCAAGGGCTTTGGTGGCTGTCCGTTTGCGGCTGATAAACTGACTGGTAATTTGCCAACAGAAACACTTATTGCCTATTTAAATGAACTGCATGAAAGTCATACAATAGATCAGGACGCCTTTGCTATTGCTATGGCTAAATCTCAAGATGTTTTTGTAGAAGGATAAGCGTTTATTTATCAGTTTTTCTGCCTAAATTTGTACAGTCTTCATGAAGTCTGCAGCATTTTATACTTTAGGTTGTAAATTAAATTTTTCTGAAACCTCTACCATTTCAAGGCAATTGACCGATCAAGGATGGGTTAAAAAAGCATTTACAGAAGCGGCTGATGTCTATGTTATCAATACGTGTTCTGTTACCGACCATGCAGACCGAAAATGCAAGAAAGTGGTTAAAGAAGCTTTAAGGTATAACCCAGAGGCAATGATAGTCATAATTGGTTGCTATGCTCAGCTAAAACCTCAAGAAATCGCCAATATTCCAGGTGTAGATTTGGTCTTAGGGGCTGCTGAAAAATTCAATTTGATAGACCATTTGAATGCGGTTGTTAGCAAACCTAAACAAGCCATCGTATTCAACAAGAACATCAAAGAAACAACAGGTTTTATTCCAGGCTTTTCTATAGGTGATAGAACCAGATCTTTTTTGAAAGTGCAAGATGGTTGTGATTATTTTTGTTCCTTTTGCACCATACCATTGGCCCGAGGCAGCAGCCGAAGTCATACCATTGCGGAAACAATGAAGATAGCTCAGCAAGTAGCTGAGACTGAAATTAAAGAAGTGGTTTTAACTGGCGTTAATTTGGGTGATTTTGGGGTGACTCATCAAGAAACATTTTACGATTTACTGGTTCAACTTCATACCATAGACGCCATTGATCGCTACAGAATATCTTCTATTGAACCCAATTTGTTAGAAGACCGCATCATTGAATTGGTCGCCAATTCTAAAAAAGTCATGCCCCATTTTCATATTCCACTTCAAAGTGGATCTAATGAATTGCTCAAAAGCATGCGCAGGAAATACCAAACAGATTTATACCAACAAAAGGTAGGATACATCAAACAACTCATGCCAAATGCGGCCATTGGGGTAGATGTAATTGTTGGTTATCCGGGTGAAACGGACGAAGCCTTTTTGGAAACCTATCAATTTTTAAATCAGTTAGACGTTACCTATTTGCATGTTTTTCCTTATTCAGATAGGGCCCAAACCACAGCCGTTAAATTAAAAGGGAAGGTACACCAATATAAGCGTAATGAAAGGGTTGAACAATTGCGAATATTATCTGAAAAAAAACAACAAGCCTTTTACAGAGCCAACATGGGTCAGAAACATGTGGTTTTGTTTGAGCATGAAGAAAAACAAGGCAAAATGTACGGTTATACCGATAACTACATCAAAGTTGAAGTGGATTACGATCCATTGTTAGTGAATGAATTGGTGGAAGTTGAGATTACCGGCATTAATTCAGAGGGATTTGCAACAGCAGAACTAGATTATTCAAAAACACAAGCATTACATGTATCCTAATTTTTATTACATATTCAGAGATTGGTTCGGCGTTGAAATTGAGTTTTTAAAAATCATCAATTCGTTCGGTTTTTTTGTAGCCTTGTCCTTCTTGGCAGCAGGATACATTATTCAATTAGAGCTCAAGCGTAAATACAAGGCTGGTGTGCTAGGCCCTGGCTTTCAAATTAAAGTCAGTAAAGGCTTGCCATTTCCCAAGGGGGATTATTACAGCGCAGGCATTACAGGCTTCATCATGGGCTATAAGATTTTACCTTTATTGTTTGATTTTTCAATCACCAATAACAATCCTCAGCAATATATTTTGTCTTTAAATGGCAGTTTAGTTGGTGGATTGGTTTTGAGTGTTGCACTTTTAGCCTATACCCAATGGCAAGACAAAAAACAACGCTTGCAAACCCCAGTTGAGAGCACTACAATTGTCGACCCATCTCATTTTTTAGGGGAATTAACGATGGCGGCTTTTATCGGTGGCTTATCAGGTGCAAAGTTGTTTCACATCCTAGAAAACCTAAGTGATTTTTATGCCGATCCAATAGGTTCTATTGTCTCTTTTAGTGGTTTAACCTACTACGGTGGTTTAATTGTTGGTGGTTTGGCTGTGATTTGGGTAGCCAAAAAACGCCATATTCCTTTTCTACACATGTTAGATGTTGCAGCGCCAGCCATGATGTTAAGTTATGGTACTGGTAGAATAGGCTGCCAAGTGAGTGGCGATGGTGATTGGGGAATTATTAACGAAGCTAGCAAACCCAATTGGATGTCTTTTTTGCCAGATTGGATGTGGCATTATGATTACCCAAACAATGTGAACGGTGTTGGTGTTCCAATGGAAAATTGTTTTGATGCTCAATACTGTCATCATCTACCTCAAATGGTTTATCCAACTCCTTTTTATGAAACGTTAATGGCTTTGACGCTATTTGCTATCTTGTGGTTGATCAGGAAAAAACTGCCTTATGCAGGCCTTTTGTTTGGTATCTATTTGGTGTTTAATGGCTTTGAACGCTATTTGATTGAACAAATCAGAGTGAATTCAGTCATCAATGTTTTAGGCTTTTCTATGCATCAAGCAGAGATCATTGCTATGTTAATGGCGTTGCTCGGATTGGTTTTAATTGTTTATGCATACAAACGCAAATCACCAATGCAATTGCCCACCAAAGCTTAAATAAACAAATGAAGCCATATAAGTTGTTCATATTAACTTGTTTTTTATTGCAACAACCTTTGTTTGCTCAAAGTTTGTATCAAGACACTGTAATAAAACGCAGCAGACATTTGGTTAAAATTGGTTACGAAATTGAGGGTACTGATACACTCCCTGTATATCTGTTTAATCGATTCAATTATAATATAGAGTCAGGGCAAGGTGCAGCAGACCAAGAGGCTTTAAAGAAATTAAACAGATGGGTCAGAAAAGCATTGCCTTATGCAAAATTGGCAGCATTTCGCTTACAAACCATGGAAGACAATTTGAGTTTAATGAGCTCTGAAAGAGAAAAAAAACGGTATGTAAAAGCATGCGAGAAAGCCATTAAACAACAATTCATGGATGATTTAAAAAACATGTATGTTGAAGAAGGTCGCATTTTGCTTAAATTAATTCACCGAGAAACCGGTTCAACAACTTTTGAAATCATGCAGAATTACGGTGGAACATTAGAAACGGTATTTTGGCAAGCGGTAGCAAAAACTTATAGCGCCAATATGAAAGTGACCTATGACCCCATTGTTGATTATCAAATTGAAGCCATTATATTAGCCATTGAAAAAGAAAATGCCAGTAAATAAATTAGATATTTTAGCCTTTGCAGCCCATCCAGATGATGTAGAAATTTCAGCTGCGGGTATTCTGCTTAAACATAAGGCCATGGGGCATAGTATTGGTATAGTCGATTTAACTCAAGGTGAATTAGGCAGCCGAGGCGATGTTGCTACAAGACAAGCGGAATCTCATAGAGCTTCCGAATTGTTGGGCTTATCTGCCAGAGAAAATTTGAATTTCAAGGACGGCTTTCTAACTGAATCAGAAGAGGCCTTAATGCAGATAGTTCAAAGCATAAGGAAATACCAACCAGAAACATTGCTCATCAATACAGAAACAGACAGACATCCTGATCATGGCATTGCTCATAAAATGGTTAAACGCGCAGCATTTTTATCTGGTTTAACCAAAATAAAAACCTTTGATCAAGGTATAGAACAATTAGCCCATAGGCCAAATCAAATCTTTGCCTATATTCAAGATCTCTACCATGAGCCAGATCTGATAATAGATGTGTCAGACTTTTGGAAAAAAAGAATGGAAGTTTTAATGTGTTATGCTTCACAATTCTATAACCCTAATTCTTCGGAGCCTTTAACGCCTATTGCAACGCCAGAGTTTTTAAAAGCCATAGAAGGTAGAGGGGCTCAATTAGCCAGATTCATAAATGTTCAGTATGCTGAAGGGCTTAAAACAGTTAGGCCAATTGGTGTTAATGATTTGATGTCTTTGCAATGAAAAAATGGCTAATCATAAGCTTAATCATTGGTTTATCTATAGGTGTTTACATATGGATTAAATCTAAGCAAACTGAGTTTCAGGCCCCAGAATTATTGAGTATAGATAGTATCAATTGCATTGCTGTAAATCCTGAAGCCATTGATTTTACCGCAGTGGTAAAGATGGCTAACCATGCCAATTTAGATGTGCAGCTCATCAACACAGAAATTAAAATCAGTAATAAGCAGTATACGGTTGGTAAGGTCTCTCAAACCAATATTCAAGACATCAAAGCACAATCGGTTTTTTCTGTTCCCATTAAATTTTCCATTGATCCCATTAATTTGTCTTTAGCCCAAGGGGTTTCAGGGTTATTATCTGCAGCCTTAGGGGAACAAAAATCCATTCCTGTTCATTTTTCAGGCTATACCAGTATTAAATGGCAAGGGGTTGTTATCAAGATTCCAATTGAAACAGACCAAAATTTAACTTGGTAATTCTCCTTTTTCTATTGAATTGATGCTTAGTTTAGGCTATTTTTGCAATCCTGTTTATGAAGCACATCCGCAATTTCTGTATCATAGCTCATATTGACCACGGTAAAAGCACCCTTGCTGACCGTTTATTAGAGTATACCAATACCATCTCTAAACGCGATATGATGGCCCAAGTGTTAGATGATATGGACTTAGAAAGAGAGCGCGGGATTACCATTAAGAGCCATGCCATTCAAATGAATTATCAATTCGAAGGGCAAGACTACGTGTTAAATTTAATTGACACCCCTGGTCACGTGGATTTTAGTTATGAAGTAAGTAGAAGTATTGCAGCCTGCGAAGGCGCCTTATTGATAGTAGATGCTTCTCAAGGTATACAAGCTCAGACCATAAGTAATTTGTATTTGGCCATTGAGCATGATTTGGAAATCATTCCAATCCTTAATAAAATGGATTTGCCAGGGGCTATGCCAGAAGAAGTTAAAGATCAAATTATTGATTTGATTGGTTGTGAGCGTGAAAGTATTATCCCTGCCAGCGGAAAAACCGGAATGGGCGTGAATGATATACTTAGAGCGATTATTGAGCGCGTACCAAGTCCAAAAGGGCAAGTGGAAGCCCCATTAAAAGCCTTGATTTTTGACTCTGTATTTAATTCTTTCCGAGGCATTATTGCTTATTATAAAGTCATTGATGGTAAAATATCAAAAGGAGAGCAGGTTAAATTCATGAATACTAGCAACGAATATTTTGCCGATGAAGTGGGGGTGTTGAAATTAGAGCCTGAAGCCAGGCAAAGTGTATTAGCTGGAGATGTTGGTTACATCATTACGGGCATCAAACAGGCTAAAGAAGTAAAAGTAGGAGATACCATTACCAGCAAGGTGAACCCTACAGCAGAAGCCATTAAAGGATTTGAAGATGTAAAGCCAATGGTGTTTGCGGGGATTTATCCGGTTGATACAGAAGATTACGAAGAGCTTAGAGACAGCATGTTTAAGCTGCAATTGAATGATGCTTCATTGGTGTTTGAGCCTGAAAGCTCAGCCGCTTTGGGCTTTGGATTCCGTTGTGGTTTCTTGGGGATGCTGCATATGGAAATCATTCAAGAAAGACTTGAAAGAGAATTTGGGATGACGGTTATTACCACTGTTCCCAACGTATCTTACAAGGCTTACACGAATGCAGGTGAGATGGTAGAGGTGAACAACCCATCTGATTTACCTGATCCGAATTTTATTGATTACGTTGAAGAGCCTTACATTTTAGCGACTATCATAACGGCCAGTGAATATGTTGGGCCAGTAATTGCGCTGTGTATGGATAAGCGTGGTGTAATCAAAAACCAAGTGTATTTAACGACTAATCGCGTTGAACTTACTTTTGAAATGCCTTTAGCTGAAGTTGTATTTGATTTTTACGATAGGTTAAAGTCCATTAGTAGAGGCTACGCTTCTTTTGATTATCATCAAACCGATTATAAGTTGTCGCATTTGGTTAAAATGGACATCATGCTGAACAAAGATGTTGTAGACGCTTTATCGTCAATTATTCATAGAGACAGAGCTTTTGACTTAGGTAAAAAGATTTGCAAAAAATTAAAGGAACTGATTCCAAGACAACAATTTGAAATTGCTATTCAGGCAGGTGTTGGGGCTAAAATTATTGCCAGAGAAACCATCAGTGCTTTGCGTAAAGACGTAACCGCAAAATGTTACGGTGGTGATATTAGCCGTAAACGTAAATTGTTAGAAAAACAGAAGGAAGGTAAAAAGCGTATGCGCCAAGTGGGGAATGTTGAAATTCCGCAATCGGCATTCATGGCGGTTCTTAAATTAGACGATTGATTTGTCTCAGTACCCTAAACGTTTCTGGAAACTTTGTTTGGCCTGTTTGCTGTTCTTTAGCAGTTTTACCATGGTCTTACCTGATTTGCCCCAATGGCTGAAAAGCATTGGCGGGGCAGGTTATGAATGGTTGATTATTCCGTCATTTGCTTTTATAGCACTGCTTTTAAGACCCATAAGTGGTAAACTAGCGGATCAAAAAGGAAGGGTAGTTGTTATGGTTATAGGGGCTGTTGCAGCTACTTTAGCCTCAAGTTTGTATTTGGTTTTACCATTTGTAGCGCTCTTTTTTATAATCAGAGGCTTACATGGTTTTTGTGCTGGGTTTTCACCAACAGGCTTTACCGCTTATGCTGATGATATAGTGCCCCTTGAAAAAAGAGGTGAGGCTATGGGGATAATTGGCATCTGTAACAATGTAGGCAATGCTATTGGTTGGTTAATGGGCAGTCATATCACTGAAGCCTATGGCCTGCAAAGCATGTTTGTATGCTCTGCTGTTTTGGGCATTTGTGCCACTATGTTGTTTTGGAGTCTCCCCGAAACCTTAAAACAAAAACAAGCCTTTAAATTCAGTGAATTAACCTTTAATCCAAAGTCACTATTAGAGTTTAATGTGTATTTGCCAGCAATCATTATGTTGTTAACGGCTTATGCCTCAGGAAGTATTTTGGCCTTAATTGCAGATTATACCAAAAGTGTTGGCATTCATAATAAAGGGATGTACATGGCGGTTTACATTGCTTCGTCTTTGGTGATACGATTTATGGCAGGCCGCTGGAGTGACCGTTTTGGTAGGCAGCGAATAGCCTCATACGGTGTGTATGCCCTAGCACTCAGTATGTTTTTATTGGTCTTTTCTGAATGGCCTATTACCTATTATTTGTCTTCTGTTTGCTTTGGGCTTGGATTTGGATTAATCTCACCGGCTTTGTTTGCATGGGCAGCTGATTTGTCAAGACCAGGCTTAAAAGGAAAGGCTTTTGGTACCTTGTATATTTTTTTAGAGTTGGGTATCATTTTAGGCTCAGGGATATCTGGGTGGCTTTACAATAATTTGAATCACGAGTTTTCTTTAGCATTTATTTTGGCAGGTTGCATGGCTTTGATCAGTCATTTAATGATGATTTTGCTGCCTGTTAAAAAAATAACTCCTTAATTTATTTAACTTTATGGGAAATTAAAATAAATCCTTAGGTATTCTTCTGAAAGATATTTTAATTTGATTTAAAATATTAAATTATGAATATCGAAAGCATTCAATCTGAGTTTGAAGCCTCAATGGGCTTAGTTTTAGACAATTTAAAACAGGAAAAAGAAGGGGAGCGCTATCTTTTGTTCAAAGACCAGCTCAAAAAAAATATATTTAATATTATCGATAAACACAATCTAGATCTACAAAATCCAGATAAATCTCAAGCGTTTTTGGACCAATTGAGGCCCATTATTGAGGCTAACCTGGAAAGATTGTATACACTTTAAGGGCTATCAAGAGGCTTGTTTCGGCCATACCGCTTATTGCTGACAATATTGCTTAAAATCAGATCATTTATAGGTGCTAAGTCTCATTCAACATTTTTTTTAAAAGCATATAAATCAATGTATTATGAAATAAACCTAAGTTAAAGGTTTATGTATGACATTTTGTGCAATTGCGCTTAACTGGGGGTCAAACAACCCAATATTGACTCAATTTTAGGCGTAATTAGCGGTTTCAATTGTTTTAATGTGCTTGTAATCAATATGTTACAATATTTTTACATTTGTAAACAGATTTATTTACAAATGTAAAAAATGTATTTTACATTTGTAAAGGGTTGAAAAAGCCCTTTAAGTGGTCTTAAACAAATTTTATAATATGTTAGAAATCAGAATATTAGAGGTATTTAAGCAGTCTGAGTTAAGCCGAGCTGAATTCGCCCAAGCCTTGGGTATTTCCAATGCAGTCCTATCGCATATAAGCTCAGGTAGAAATAAGCCAAGTTTAGATTTGGTCTTAGCGCTATTAAATAAATTTCCAGAAATTCATCCAGAGTGGTTGCTTTTGGGCAATGGTCCTATGCTCCGAAAAGATCTTCAATCGGAATGGCAAAAGCAACAAGATGAGATATTAATAAAGGTAAAAGACATTCAATCGAATGCCAAAAAGCTGAATCAGGGTATAGATGCCCTTAATGATTTGCTAAGTAAAGATTAAAACAAAGTCGTTTGTTTAACATTAAAGATGTGAGCGTAAAATAAATCGCTTAACATCTTTTGAGATTTAGATAGATGGTCTTTATCTACACTGTAAATCACACTGGTTTTGTGATTGGTGCCTTTGATCAACTGTGCATTTCTAAGTTCGCTTAAGTGCTGAGAAACAGTTGATTGGCTTAATGGCAATTTATCTACGATTTCTTGGCATGTTTGATCGTTTTTTGCCAATAAAATCTTGATTATTTTAATTCTTGCTGGGTGTCCAAGTGCTTTACAAACCGAACTTAAATCAATTTCAGATGGTTCAAACAGTGCCTTTTTACTCATTGCCATAGGAGGGCAAAGATAAGACAGATTTAATAACTTGCAAGGCCTTTCATTCAAAAAATAAAATAAAGTAAACAAAACTCTATTGGCTGCGTTTGAGTTTCCATCTTTTATGACTCCATAGCCATGTTTCAGGTTGCTCAATTATTTTTTGTTCCAAATACTCAGTATGGAAAGCTGTAATCTGAGAAGCCTCATAATTGCTTCTTCTCGGATCGGCGATTAAATGTGAATGGCAAACATAATGACCACGTTTAACTTTAGTCATATCTGTAAAATAAACTGGCAATTTAAATTTAAGTGCTAATTTTTCGGCGCCAGGTAAAACGGCAGTCAATTGGTTTAGGAAGGGCACCCAATAACTTGAGTCTGCATCTGAGGGAGATTGATCACTCAACAAAATGAGTAAATAAGGTGTTTTTTGTTGCAATAAGTATTTACCAATTTGAGCCATTGGAATGTGGGTTAATCCAAATTCCGTTCTAACTTTTAACATGGTTTCATCAAATACTTGGTCGCTAAGTGGTTTGTATACACCAATCAATCGGTTTTTGAAATAAAATGGACTAGCTCTACAAGCCCATTCCCAATTGCCTTTGTGCCCCATTACGATGATGGCACTTTGTTCTTGTTCCCAAAGTTGGTCAAAAATGAAGAGATCATTAATAACAAGCCGTTTTTTGAAGGCCCTCTCAGACATTCTAAACCCTTTAACTGTTTCAATGATCAAATCACATAAGTGTTTATAGTAGGCCTTTTCAATGGCTAATCTTTTTTCAGGGCTATAATTAGGAAAGGCCGAAACCAAATTGGCTCTTACAACTTTTGTCCTGTATTTGATTAATTTGTAAAGTACGATGTAGAAAAAATCCGAAATCAGATACAAAATTGGCAAAGGCACCAAAGCTATGGTGTACAATACAAATACCCCTAATTGGCTTTGCCAGCGCTTTTTCATTTACTTGATGTATCTAAAGTCATGCCCAGCTTTTAATTGGGTCACAAATGCATACATCAAATCGATGACCTCTTGTAAGTCTTTTTTGTGTATGGTTTCTACAGTGGTATGCATATACTTAAGCGGAAGAGAAATCAAGGCTGATGGCACACCTTCGCCACTGTAGGCAAAACTGTCGGTATCAGTACCTGTGCTTCTGCTGACAGCAGCTCTTTGAAAGGCGATTTTTTGTTTTTCAGCTACTTGAATCACCATTTTCAATACATTATTTTGAACTGCTGGCCCATAGGTTAATACAGGTCCTTTGCCGCATTTTTGGTCACCCTGTTTCTTTTTATCGTATAAAGGCGAATGTGTATCATGGCAAACATCAGTGATTATGGCCACGTCAGGTTTGATTCTGCGTGAGATCATTTCTGCACCTCTTAAACCTATTTCTTCCTGAACAGCATTTACAATGTACAAACTGAATGGCAACTTCTTTTTGTTCTCTTTGATTTTGCGAGCTACTTCAGCAATCATAAAACCACCAATTCTGTTGTCTAAGGCTCTGCCAGTATAGAAATGCTCGTGCAACTCCATTAACTCATCTTCAAAAACAGCTATGCTGCCAACATGGATACCTAGTTGTTCAACTTCTTTTTTTGAAGCGCATCCCACATCAATAAAGATGTTGTCCATGCTTGGAACAATATCCTTTTCTCCAGTTCTAACGTGAATGGCTGGCCAACCAAATATCCCTTTAACAGGGCCTTTTTCAGTTAGTACATTGACACGCATTGAAGGGGCAATCATATGATCAGACCCTCCGTTTCTGGTTACATATAAATAGCCATCTTCGCTGATGTATTTCACAAACCAAGAGATTTCATCAGCATGGGCCTCAATGACTACCTTGTATTTTTGTCCAGGATTAATAATCGCCGCAACAGATCCGTAGGCATCTGTAATATAATCATCACAGAAGGCTTTCATATAATCTAGCCAAATCTTCTGACCAGACACCTCAAAACCAGTCGGAGAGGTGTTGTTCAAATAATTATATAAAAAGGCTTTACTTTTTTTGTCCATGAGCTCAGCGCGTTAAATTAGCAAATTAGAAGGGAAGGTCGTCAGAGAAAGATTCTTGAGAAAACTCAGTGTTGGTGTTAAGGCTTGGAGCCTCTTGACTGAAGTTTTCTTGGCTTGAAGCAGCGCCTTCGATTTTCCAAAAACGAACATCGGTGTACCAACGGCCGTTGTATTCTCTGCTTTCAATATTAATAGAAAGTTTAACTTCATCGTTGATATTGTAGCGGTTTAAGTCATCCACTTTTTCAGACCAAGCAGATACACATACTTTTTTTGGGTATTTGTCTATGGTTTCAATAATGAAATCTTGTTTTTTCCATGTGCCTTTAGCGCTGTTGCCTTCTTGAAGGCCAAGTTTTTGAATGATTCTACCAGAAATTTCCATGAGTATATAATAAGTAGTACAAATATACTTCATAGGAATTTGTCTTATTCAAAGGCCTGCAACAATTAATCAATGAGTTTTCAACTGTTTTATACCTGGTCAATTCAGTTTAAAAGACCTAAATTGCAAATTCATTCAATGACACCGACACGCCAAGAAATCATTGCAGTTTGCCAAGCATTATTAGATGAGAAATCCGCCACATTGATGGCCTCATATAAATGGTTAAGCGATTCTGCCAATGTAGAACAAAAAAGTACGGCTGGCGATAAACACGATACAGCCAAAGCCATGGTGCATTTAGAACAAGAAAAATTAGGTCAGCAATTAGCGTTATTGAATCAACAAAAGCAATTGTTGAATCAGATCAAAAGTAAAACCTTTAATTCCACCCAAGCCAAAATTGAATTGGGCAGTATTTTACATACCCATAATGGCTTGCTGTTTATTTCAACTTATTTACCCAGTTTCACTTGTCAAGGCATTTCTGTTCAACCCATTTCTTTACAGTCGCCTTTGATTCAATACTTTGTAAAACAATTCCCAAAACCGGTCATTATCTTTCAAGATAAGACTTATGAATGGACCCAAATTGAGTAATAACACGTTGATTATTAATATTTTAAGATATACGATTTTGTCTTATAATTAATATTATGTTAACCTATAGTATGATAAAGAAAGCCATAGCATTGAATCCATGGCTCCCCTAAATATTATTGACCAGCTGCTTCCTGTTTCTTTCTCTCTGCTTTTAACATAGTGTCGTATTTTAGCTTTGCCTCTTTGTGTTGAGCGTCGCCAATTTTATTACAGATCATAATCATGTCTTTTAAAGCGTCAATTAACTCTTGATCTTTCAATGCACCAGAATTTCTTAAGGTCTCGAATCTTTCTAATGACTGTTTGTACAAATTAATTGAAAGACTGTTATACTTTTCATATTCAGCTGTGCTCACTCTGGCTCTTTGCTTATAAATATAATTAGCTGAATCAAAGAATAAAATGGCTTCGTTCTTTAAGGCATTAAAGTAACCGTTGTCCAATTCAATGGCTTTTTTATAATCGTTAAGTCCTTGTTTGAATGAATATTTAGAAGCAGGAACTTTACCAATATTCTTATAGGCTAAGTCTTGAGCTTTCACTTCATCAGTCTTTAATTTGTGGTAAGCCACGCCTCTTGAAAAATAATACACAGCATTGTCTGGGTTACCACTGATGGCTTCATTGAATTTTGTCAATAAAGCAGCCATGTTTTCTCTTTCAATTTCAATATTGATTTGCATGTCTAAGAAATCACCAGACTTTAATGGAATTTTCTCCT
>JAURIG010000036.1 GCA_030832905.1 Bacteroidota bacterium | reverse complement strand
AGATGGACAATACCTTGGCCCTAAGCCCGATATACTTCCATTAAACATAGGAGATCTATCAAAGCCCTCTCTAAGCACTTCGTGAACGATATCATTGGTATAGGTAATATAACAAGAGAGCTGATGTTCCAAAGCCTTTGTGCTATCTAAAAAAGAAAACTTACCAGGTTGTTCATCCCCCTTTTGCTCTTCCATTTTAGAATAATCCAGAGATCTGCCATCTACTCTTGGTGGTGTGCCTGTTTTCATTCTACCGCTCTTAAAGCCATATCTTTCCAAGTCAGCAGTTATGCCCACACTATTGCTTTCGGCCATTCTACCACCGCCAAATTGCTTTGTACCGATATGTATTAACCCATTTAGAAATGTACCACTGGTTAATACCACAGATTCACCCAAAACAGTATAACCCATTTGCGTATTAACTCCCTTAACCGTATTGCCTTCGACCACCAAAGACACAACATTGTCTTGTAGAAAATCAACATTTGGATTTGCTTCCAAGGCTAAGCGCCACTCTTCTGCAAAGCGCATTCTATCTGATTGTGCTCTCGGGCTATACATAGCTGCACCCTTAGAGCGATTGAGCATTCTAAACTGCAACATGGTCTTGTCCGTTATAATACCAGACATACCTCCTAACGCATCTATTTCTCTAATGATTTGACCTTTTGCAACGCCTCCCATAGCTGGGTTACAGCTCATTTTAGCAATCGTTTCCATGTTCATGGTTATCACTAAAACTTTCGAACCCATTGTGGCTGCGGCATGGGCAGCTTCACAGCCGGCGTGTCCAGCGCCTACTACTATAACATCATATTTCATCACTTTTTTGATTTGTTCCACGTGGAAACTTCATTTAGAGTTTCTAAATATTCTGCTTCCATCGCTCTCATTTTTTCTTTTTCTTTCTTGGTTTTATCTTTAAATCCTACCAAATGCAAGGCACCATGTAGAATAACTCTGCTTAGTTCCTCGTGGAACGTTTGGTCAAATGTCTTAGCATTCTCTTTTACCCTATCTAGGCTGATGTAGATTTCGCTTTCTATGCTATAGCCTTCATTGTAGTCAAAGGTAATGATATCGGTATAATAGTCATGGTTAAGGCTTTGTTTGTTGATCTCTAAAAGGTATTCGTCATCACAAAACACATAATCTATCCTGTTTATATCATATCCAAAATCATTGGCTAGCATTTGAATCGTATTCTTTATTGCTCTTTGTCGCCCTGTTACACAACTGGTATCTCCTGAAAAAGTTATCATTTTAAAACGGTTATTGTTCCATCAAAAGTTAATATTTTACCATTAAGACCAACTATAGTTGATCTGTAGGCATAAACGTCGCTTACAACAAATTCACCGTTGCAAGTGCCATCCCATCCTGTTTTAACATCATTGGTTTTAAAAATACTCTGTCCCCAACGGTTAAATATCTCTAAACTGCTTTTGTCATAATCTATAAATATGCCTTTAGGATAGAATGTGGTGTTATAGCCATTTATTTGTATCGCATCTGGAAAGAAGACAATTGGATCGGCGGTTACACATTCTATATTACTATAAGAGCTGTCTTTTCGGTTATAGGGGTTAAATGGATTGTTTTCTATGGCCCTTATGCAATAGCAAATGCGATCTTGTTGTACACTAAAACTGGTATAATCCTGATGTGTTGTTATCGAATTCGATGCATTTAAGAGAATGTTCCACGGGGAACTATTGTTAAAATTAGGGGTATTTGAAAGCAATATTTGTTGTCCACTGGTCCCTTTTATAAAATCGTTGTAGGTATTCCAATTAAGACTTTGATCGCCAGGTGAGGCCATTAAAACATTTAATAAAATGGTTTTAGCTTTTTGGGAGGTGTCAAATATTAAGTTACATGGACCTTCTGTGGTAAAGTAATAGGTGTAGTTTTTAGAATGAACATTCACATTAGCATCAAAAAGGCTTAATATGCCACCGCTGTGGTTAATACTTTGCCATAGGGTAGGGGTTTGGTTGTTCTCACCTTTATAAATATTGAGTTTTTTAAGTGAAGTATTGGTATTGGTAATCAGCACTAGTTCTATTGCATTGTTTTGAACAGAGGCTTTAGCTACATATGAGTTTTTGGTTGCTACTATAGCACTTGAAGAAATACACACTAAATTACTTGACGAACTAACAGCTTCGCCAGATTTAAAGGCTCTTACTAAGAAGCAATAATTGTCTCCAAACTGATTAAAGTTGTAAGTAAAGCTATTGATGTTGGCAACCACTGAACCCGCAAGGACAAAATTACCCGAGTTGGTTTTCACAAATATCTCATAATGGTCTACTGGCCAACCAACATAATTGCTCCATGTCAAGGTTATTTTTTTGGCACAAAGATCAAGACTACATTGAGCCCAAATGGTTTTGTGGGGAATACTGATAAGGGAAGTATTGTTACAAGAGTCATAAGCAGCAACTGAGTATTGTAGCGCTGCAGTTGTTGGGTCTCTACTGATATTGTTATCTAAATAAGTAGTCGATTTTGTATTGTATATGACTGAATTTGTGCCAGTTACATGGTAAATGAAATAGCCTGCAACATCAGGGCTTAAGTTGTTTTTCCAGCCAATAATGGTTTTTTGAGTGAGCAAATCAACACTAACAGAATCCAATTCTGAATTAAGTGGCTCGGTATTATCCACTAAGATGGTATCGCTAAAAGTACTGTCTGTGCCATTGCATAGCTTAGCATATACAATATAAAATTCCCAATTCTTTAGGTTGGGCACTTTGAACTGTATATTGTTGCTAACATAAGATGTTCCGTAGTAAATAAGCTGAAAAGATGCTAAATTATTGTCTCGAGCATACACACTGTAGTGTGTAAAAGATCCACAATTGTCTTTTGGCTTAAACCACAGTAAATCAAGGCTTGAGTCTAATCTATTTAAACAAGCTCTACGCATTTTTGGTCTGCCTTCAATACCAAAAGCAAGTGCAGTCCATAATAGACCAATTAGTAAAAGTGCAATATGTTTATTTTTCGCCGGCAACGCAGTAATTTAACGATTCTGTGTCAAAATAATTGTTTGCTATAGTTTTGACCAATTCAGCAGGAATACTATCTATCTGCTTAAATAAGTCTTCATAGTAGGATTTACTCGCCCCAGATTCTATGCTGGCTTTAAAGCGATCCGCAATATTAAAAGCACCATCAAAGTTTCTAAGTAAGGCGCCTTTGAAGTAGTTTTTGGCGGTATTGAGTTCTTCTTCACCTATCAATTCTGTTTGAAGCGCTTTTATCTCATTTAAAATTTCCGTTTTTACCACATCAGTTAAACCGTTATTGCATTCGCTGCTGATCTTAAAGATACTATAGGTTTTAAATGGCGTTATAGATGAGTGTATGCCGTAGGTAAGCCCTTTGTCTTCTCTAATGTTTTTCATGAGCCTAGAGCCAAAAAAACCACCCAACACCAAATTGAACAAAGTTAGTGCGTAATAATCTGGATGTGTTCTACCTGGTAATTGTTTGCCGAAACGCAATGAATTTTGAGTGCTACCCGTTTTATGTATCCATTCTTCATGGGATTGAGGCATGGGTAAAGCTTCCTCGGTTTGAGGCTCAGCTAATGGGTTAATAGAAAAATGATTGTCACTTAAAGCGGTTTCAATGGCAAATGATTCAGGGCCAGTATATACATATAAAGCATGATTAAGCTGATTGCTAACAAAGGCTTTTAATGCACTTTGGTCAATGGCATCATAAAGCGCTTTTTCATAAGCTTGCCCATAGGGATGTTTGTTGCCGAATAACATCCAATTGATTTGTCTGTTGGCTAAATAACCAGTTTTCTCGAGGTTGATCTGATGTTCTTTGCTGCGTTTGTTTTTGTAAACGTCTATTTCTTCATGAGGAAAATTGCAGTGCTCTATACAATCCTTAACAATCTTAAGAATTTTATCAAAGTTGTCAATCAAACCATAAAGGCTCAAGCTTGAGGCGTAATAATCACATGATTTATAAACATATGCGCCCAGTGCGTCAAGGGATTCAGATATTTTTTGAGCTGTTAATTTATCAGTACCAGATAATAACAAATCCATGGCCATAATGCCTTGAAATTTGTTTTTAAGCATAGCATAACCGCTATTGGGGTATATGATGTCTAACTTAAAAACACCTTCATTGCTGTTGATGCGAAACACATTATTCGCTGAATCTGGAAATCCAGTGTGAATATTATTGATGTTTATGATGTTTGGGGCAATACTTCTGTTCATGATTGTTTATAGTTTAATACAGCCGCATTACTTTCTAAAATACTATTGCAAAGCGCTTTTATTTGCTCAGTTGATATGGACTGCAAAGCATCTATTTCTGTGTTAATCAAATTGATGTCGCCTAGTAGATGCGCGTAACACAGTGCCATAGCTTTATTTAAGACCGAAGTTTTAGCAAACAAGTTGCTTGTAATGGCTTTGTTTTTAACTTTTTCTAATTCAATGGCATCAATACCGTTACTAGCAATGTCTTTAATAATTTCTAAAATAGCCGCTTCAGCTTGTTCAAATTCAACCTGCTCATTTAGTTTGCCCTCAAAAATCAATAAACCTTTATCAATGTCGCCCGTTATGTAGGCGTGAACATGACTAAACAGCTGTTTGTCTTTGATCAATATTTGATTGAATCTAGATGAGTCTGAACCTGAGAGGATATCAGATAATAAATCATACACAAAATAAAGTGGATCAAGACGATCTACCATTTGATAAGCCATATAAAGCGCGTTTTGTGGAACATTGGCGCTTATGGTATTCACTTTGCGAATCGGAATAGGGGGCTCAGCTATGTATTTATTAGGATTAACGGGTCCAGCAGGAATATCACCAAACCATTTATCTACCAGGGCAAAAGCGTCGTCAAATGGGATGTTGCCTGCAATACACAATACCGCATTACTTGGGTTATAGTATTGTTCAAAAAAAGCTATCACATCGTTTAATTCTGCGTCTTCAATATGTTTGATGTTTTTTCCGATTGTAGCCCATTGATATGGGTGTTCGCTATAAGCCAAAGGCCTGAGGTGTAACCAGGCATCACCATAGGGTTGATTGAGGTATCTTTGTTTGAATTCTTCAATTACGACACCCCTTTGAACCGACAAAGATTTTTCCGAAAAATCAAGTCTAAGCATACGGTCACTTTCAAGCCATAAAGCCGTTTCAAGATTTTGAGTAGGGATGGTTATGTAATAGTTAGTAATGTCGTTGTTGGTAAAAGCATTGTTTTCGCCACTGGCTTTTTGAATCGGTGTGTCAAAAGACGGGATGTTAACAGAGCCTCCAAACATTAAATGCTCAAACAAATGAGCAAACCCAGTTTTATTAGGGTTTTCATCGCGTGCCCCAACATTGTAAAGTAGGTTGGTAACACACAAATTGGTTTTGTCATCAAAATGATGAATAAAGGTTAAACCATTTGCTAATTGTTTGCTTTGGTATGAAATCACAAAGCAAAGATAAGGCTTATAGCGTCAGTACTATTCACCTAGCATTGTGGAAAGGCAGTCTAGGGTAGTTTATATTAGAATTCACCCCAAGTTTTATGCTCCTCTTCAGTCCATAAATCAGGGAAGAAAATGCGTCTTTGGTACTTTGGGTGCATGTACTTTTTCCAATCGCTACCACCAGTTGCTTCAGCCTTTTTAGGACCGCTTTCAAGGTATTTTTCAGCAGCGTGAAAGTGTGCTAAAACCCATGTAACATTTACGGTATAATCGTAATGGCGCATGGCTTTAATCAATTGTTCATCATCTTGTACACTTTGGGGTAAAGTTTTGAATTTTGACCACAAATTACTGGTTTTATAAGCCTCCATTTTTCTCAAAAATTCAGACTTATATTTTTGTTCGAACAGGGTGATTAAAGTGTTTTTTTTGCCGGTCGCATGGTCTTTACCAGCTGCTTGCCAATACAAATGTTCAAATGCTTTTTCAAAGTCTTCAGATAACGAAGGATCTTGTCTAAATCTAAAATCAATTAATTGTTTGATTTCAGTTGAAGCAAATTCAATGATTCTGTATTGTGCACTTTGAAAACCAGAAGCAGGTGTAAGGGTGTTTCGGAACTTCATGTATTGAGCCACTTCCATGCCATCGCCCATAATCGTAAATGAAGAAGATAACATGTCAAAATAGCGGCTTATACGACGCAATTTTTCAGCAAAAAATTCAGCCGTTAAATCTGAATGATCACACACTTGGTCAATCTCCCAAAGTATCATTTTAAACAACAATTCATTGATTTGATGGTACATGATAAACACCATCTCATCAGGTAAAGTTGTTCTTTGAATTTGAAGACTTAAAAGGGCTTCAGGTTGAATGTAGTCCCAATATGTTATAGGTTTAGCCCACACCAAACCTTCAAGGTGGGTATCAGTGTTTTGTTGAATGGCTTCAAACTTATTTTGTAGCCTTTTTAATATCTCTTCTCTTTGTTCAGACATAGCAATTTCTCTGGCTTCAAATATAATTTGAATACTTGGTCAAAACAATGCTATAAAGTACCTCTTCTGGCTTGCTCAGCTTCAATGCTTTCAAAGAGCGCTTGGAAATTGCCTTTTCCAAATGATTTAGCACCCTTTCTTTGAATAATTTCAAAGAACATAGTAGGTCTGTCTTCGACAGGTTTAGTGAAGATTTGTAGCAAATAACCTTCTTCATCTCTATCTACCATGATGCCCCATTTTTTAAGTTCGTTTAAGTCTTCTTCAATGATTCCTACACGCGCTTGAACAGTGTCATAATATGAACCCGGAACATATAAAAATTCTATACCACGCTTTTTCATTTCAGAAATGGTAAATACTATGTCATCAGTAGCCACTGCAATATGCTGACATCCCGGCCCATTATAGAAGTCTAAGTATTCTTGCACCTGTGATTTTTTCTTGCCAATTGCTGGTTCATTGATAGGGAATTTTATGTACCCATTACCGTTGCTCATCACTTTGCTCATTAAAGCAGTGTATTCTGTTGAAATATCTTTATCATCAAAGGTGATTAGATTCGCAAAACCCATTGTGTTGGCATAAAAATCTGCCCATTGGTTCATTGCGCCTAATTCAACATTTCCAACCATATGGTCAATATACTTTAAGCCTGTTGGAATAGGATTGTAATCGGTTTTTAAAGCTTCAAATCCAGGAAGAAAAACACCATGGTAATCCTTTCTTTCTATAAAAATATGAACCGTGTCGCCATAGGTATGAATGCCAGAACGCTTAATGGTTCCATGTTGGTCTTGAATGGTTTCAGGTTGCAAATATGGTTTTGCCCCTCTTTGTGTGGTTTGCAAGAAGGCATCATAAGCATCATTCACCCATAAGGCTATAACCTTTACACCGTCACCATGCACTCTTAGATGATCACTGATGGCACTATTGGTCTCAAAAGGACTGGTTAAAACCAATCGAATTTTGCCTTGTTGTAACACGTATGAAGTCCGGTCTTTTGCCCCTGTTTCTAAGCCACAATAAGCAAGGTCTTGAAACCCTAATGCGGTTTTGTAAAAGTGTGCTGCTTGTTTGGCATTGCCTACATATAATTCCACGTAATCAGTACCATTGATAGGCAAGAAATCCTGAGCCTTTTCAAATATTTTGCTTGTTTCAGAATAATTAAAATTCTTAACCTGTGTTAAATCTGCTGTTTCCATAATGTTATTGCTTTAATGTTTTTGTTCTATCCATGATAAATAGTAGTCCGGCAACTCTAATTCAAGTGCTGCTTTTGTAATTTTAACTGGTCTAAATGGATCAATCATGACCGCTAATTCATTGGTTGCTTTTTTACCAATACTTCTTTCAATTGCCCCTGGATGAGGCCCATGAGGCAAACCACCTGGATGTAAGGTTATTTGACCTTTTTGAATATTGTTTCTGCTCATAAAATCACCATCAACATAGTACAACAATTCATCGCTGTCTATATTACTGTGGTGATAAGGCGCCGGTATTGCATCAGGGTGGTAATCATATAATCTTGGCACAAAAGAGCATACTACAAACTGAGCAGCTTGAAAGTGCTGGTGAATTGGAGGTGGCATATGTATGCGCCCTGTGATGGGTTCAAAATCAAAAATGGACATGGCATATGGATATGAACAGCCATCATAACCCACAACATCAAACGGATGATTTAAGTATACATATGGATGAATGATACCACGCTTTTTAATGTTGATTTTAAATTCACCTTGCAAGTCATTGGTAACTAAGTTTTGTGGTAGTTTAAAATCCCTTTCACAGTATGGGGAATGCTCTAAAAATTGTCCGTATTGATTTCTGTATCTGCTTGGTGTTTCAATGGGGCTAAAGGATTCAATGAACAATAGCTTATTATCTTCTTGCTCAAAGTTAATAGTGTAAACAGTTCCTCTAGGAATAACAATGTAGTCGCCATATTTAAATTCAATATCGCCATACATGGTAGCTAATTTTCCATTGCCCTTATGAACAAATAAAAGTTCATCAGCGTCAGCATTTTTGAAGAAGTAATCTCCAGTACCTTTTTTTGGACTCGCTAATCCAATATGCAAATCATCATTAACAAAAAGTACTTTACGGCTTTTTATGTAATCGTTTTCTGGCGCTACTTCTAGTCCCATAAAACTTCTAGCCCTAAGGTTTTCTTCTACTGCTATTTCTGGTTTAACAGAATACGGCTCACCAAATTCTTTAACCAATGTAGGCGGATACAAGTGGTAAACCAACGAAGAAATGCCGGAGAAACCTTCTGTTCCAAATAGTTCTTCGTGGTATAATTCGCCATTTGGCTTTCTAAAAACGGTGTGTCTTTTGTGTGGCACTAAGCCAACTTGTCTGTAAATAGGCATATCAAACGCAAGATTATGCCCATAATCAAGTTTAAAAAATGACTATAATCAGTCTTCGATGATTAAAAATACTGATTTGAATTGCTTTAGATAATCAATGCCCATTTGAACTTTCAGATCATTGTTTTGATCAGTTTCAGTAAAAACACTGTTGTTGTCTGGGCTTACGATTTGCTTTGATTGGCCAATTAGTACAATGTTGTCGAATAAATTGAGGCCATCAAGTGTTTGACTTTCTGAACTTAAATAAATCGTTTGACTACTTGATTCTAATCGCAAAAAACCACAGCAGAGGGTTCTGCCACCTTCGTTCACGCTTCTATAGGCTAATGCATTGTCTGTAAACAATTGCATGAGCTGTTTGTCTTCGGTTACATAAGTCCCCAATTGATAGGTTTTATTGAGGTTTCTAAGCTGTTCCACTAAATCAAATTGGTTGCTGCAAACCATAAAATAAAACCCTTGCTTTACCCAGTTAGCAATAAAATCTTCGTCCACTTTTAATAAGCTAGGAACAATAGATTTATTCTCAAAATTAAGCAAAGGGTATTTGTTCGCAACGGGTTGTACCAAGCCTTTGCGAATGTTTTTAAGTAATTGTTCTTTTGGGGTAATCTCAAACACGATAAAACGAATAAATCCTATACATTTGCAAATGTAAAACAGAAGCGCTTAATTGATAACAACAACTTGTCCGCAGAAAAAAACGCATTCATATCAACCATAAGAGGCATCAAGGCTTTTCTTGATAGATCAAGCAGAAGAAAAGGCATTAGTTTGCTCATACTAACTGCTATAGTATCTGTGGCAGACGTGCTAGCATTGGCAGCAGTTGTGCCTGTTTTAATGTTTGCAATTGACGGAGAATTTTTGGCCAAAAGCAGCAAGCTGAGAGCTGTATATAAATTAACTGGCTTCCAAGCAGAGTCTGATTTTTTAGTGTTCATGATGGCATTGGTGCTGGTGTTTTTTATACTTAAAAACGCCTTTGCGGTCTTTCTTCAGAAACGCATTCATTCGCTTTGCGAGGGCTTGGTTGAAAAATTCACAGAGAATGCCTTCTATCAGACCATTCAACAACCTTTAGAGCAAATAGTGAATAGTGGCACTAAAGATTTTCTCAATAAAATTCATTTTAATTCCATGCATTTTACAACGGGTATTTTATTGCCCTTTGTGAACATAATTGGCGAAAGCTTGGTCATTCTAATGATGCTGTTGTTAGTGGTTTGGATAAACCCTGGTATTTTCTTTTTAATCATATTGGTAACTGCGCCTGCTTTCTATTTCATCAATAGTACGGTTAAACAAAAAATCTATCAATTGGGTGAACAATCTAAAACCCAAAGAGAAAACACCATTGAGAGTTTGAATATTGGTATCAATGGGTTGGTAGATGTTAAAGTGAATCACTCATCGGCCTTTTTTATCAATGATTTCTTAAAAAAACAAAGACAATTAGTGGTATCAGATTTAAAGTCTATTTACTATCAAAACATCCCTTCAAGAGCCAATGAATTGGTGGTTTTAATAGGGGTAATTGTTCTGGTTGCTTATGGCTATTTTTTATCAGATAACCCTGCAGGCATGAGGGCTTTATCTGCACTATTTGTAGTGTCTGTTTTTAGATTAGTACCCGCTATCAATCGCCTGTTGATTGCTGCTATGAAATTGAAGTTACACCAGTACACCATTGATTATTTACACCAGAATCAAGGACACAATCATTTAGCACCACACGAAAAAATTGAATTTAATCAACAGATCCAATTGCAAAATTTGGTCTACCATTATGAGCATCAATCGGAATTGATTAATCGCGTTAATGCGACTATAGAAAAAGGCGAAATCTATGGTATCATTGGCAAAAGTGGAAGTGGAAAAAGCACTTTAATGAAGTTAATTTCTGGTTTAATTACACCGCATCAAGGGCAATTAATGGTAGATGGTCAATTGATAGGCCCACACAATTTGCAGTCATGGCAAAATCAAATTGGCTATGTGCATCAAGCGCCATTTATTTTTAATAAATCTATTCATGAAAACATCGCATTGAATTTTACTTACGATGCTGAAAAAATGAATAGGGCTATACAATTAGCCGGACTAACTGAATTTGTAATGCAACAAGCACAAGGTTTGCAAACCCTTTTAGGTGAACAAGGTTCTAAGATCAGCGAAGGTCAGAAACAGAGAATAGCTATAGCAAGAGCATTGTATAGAGACAGCAGCGTGCTTTTGTTTGATGAGGCCACCAGCGGATTAGATGCGGAAACAGAAGAGACCATCATAGAGTCGATTAAAACACTCCAAAAAGAAAAAGTCACAGTTATTCTTATTGCCCATAAGAAAAGATTAATAGATTTGTGCAACCATACCATTGAATTGTAAACATGACTGCTCCAACTAAATATCAATTTGTTGTTATAGGCTATGGCCATATAGGCAAGCGTCATGCAGACATGATCAGACAAAATCAAGCGGCTGAATTAGTAGCTGTTGTTGATACCTTACCAATCGAAGGCATACAAGAAGCTTACTTTTCAAGTCTTGAGGCTTTATTCGCTTCTG
Organism: Bacteroidota bacterium; assembly: GCA_030832905.1. Lineage (GTDB taxonomy): Bacteria > Bacteroidota > Bacteroidia > NS11-12g > UBA955 > JABMMZ01. The sequence goes on along the minus strand of JAURIG010000036.1, from coordinate 4,196 downwards.
AATTGAGATTTGATGTAGCAGTTATAGCCACACCCAATTACCTGCACGCCCCTCAAGCTATTATGTGTTTGAACCACAACAAACACGTAATAGTTGAAAAACCATTTACACTCAATGCTTCAGACGCTGAAGCCATTATCAGCCTTGCCCAGCAACAAGCTAAACAAGTGTTTTGTGTGATGCAAAACAGATATTCTCCACCTGCTAAATGGCTTAAAAGCATAATAGAATCTGGCAAGTTAGGCAGTTTATACATGGTACAAATCAATTGTTTTTGGAACCGTGGAGATGGGTATTACCAGCAATCTGATTGGAGAGGTCAAACCCAGACTGATGGAGGCACTTTGTACACTCAATTTTCGCATTTTATTGATATGATGTATTGGTTATTTGGATCAATTAGTAATGTGCAATCAAGATTTGCTAATTTTAATCATACCGATACCATTCAGTTTGAAGATACTGGGTTAATTCATTTTGAATTTGATCAAGGCGGCATAGGCAGTTTTAACTATACCACCTCTGTTTATCAGAAGAATTTAGAAAGCAGCATAACTATAGTTGCAGAAAATGGCACCATTAAAGTTGGTGGCCAATATATGAACGAGGTGTTGTATTGCGATGTTAAATCCTATGAAATGCCTCAGATAGAAGCCAGTTTACCACCCAATGATTATGGCCATTACAAAGGCTCAGCTGCCAATCACCAATACATTTATCAAAATGTTATTGAGGTATTAAATGGCGCTGCTGAAATTGATGCTACTGCAGAGCAGGGCATGAAGGTGGTTGAAATCATTGAAAATATTTACCAAACCAATCCATTTTTAACTAAAAAATGAGCCATATTTTAAAATTATCGATTATCGTTCCCGCTTACAATGAAGCCAATACCATTCATCTGATTTTAGATAAAATAAAATCAGTAGAGTTATTGAACAATATTCAAAAAGAAATAATTATTGTAAATGATTGTTCTACAGACACTACGGAAGAATCAATTAAACAATATATTGAATCAAATCCTAGCCTAAATATGCGCTATCTAAAGCATGAAATCAACCAGGGTAAGGGGGCGGCTATTCACACGGGTATAAAACATGCTACAGGCGAATATTTGATCATTCAAGATGCCGATTTAGAATACAATCCTGAGGAATACAATATTTTATTAAAACCAGTTATTGATGGTTATGCTGATGTTGTTTATGGCAGTCGTTTTATGGGTGGTAAACCCCATAGAATCTTATTCTTTTGGCATTCAATAGGCAATAAATTCCTAACTTTTTTGTCAAACATGTTGACCAATTTAAACCTTACCGATATGGAAACATGTTATAAATTGTTCAAGACAGATTTGGTTCAAGGTTTTCAGTTAAAAGAAAAACGTTTTGGTTTTGAACCTGAGGTAACTGCTCGTATTTCAAGGGTTCCCAATATCAGAATTTATGAAGTTGGCATTTCTTATTACGGCAGAACATATGCTGAAGGAAAGAAAATCAATTGGAAAGATGGTTTCAGAGCCATTTACTGCATTGTTAAATACAATCTATTTAGCAAGTAAATCGAGCATATTCCGGTCTTATATTGACTATTATTTTTTTGTGAATTAAGTCTCAAAATTTGAGCTGTTTAACCTTGGTTTTAAGTCTATCGCATTTTATCTTTTATTTTTACTCCCCTCAAACCTATAGTTTACAAGGCTTAGGCATCTTTTAAGAATAGCTTAATTGTTACCATTTTATATTCCAAAAAACAGGAATTTATGGGATAAGTTGTTCGCATTTATAAATTAATTGATAGTAAACTTGTAAGGGTTCGCATTCCTTTTGTTTTCAGTTATTTACTTCGTTTTCTCTTTCTATTTTTGAAGTAATTATGTAACTGAGTTTGGCGAAGCCATGTTTTATGAAACCGCAAACCATTCACATCAAATCTTCTAGATCCTTATTTGATCTCAAATTAAAAGAGCTTTGGCAATACAAAGACCTTTTGACTTTGTTGGTAAAAAGAGATTTTATTTCTGTCTATAAACAAACTGTTTTAGGGCCTATTTGGTTTTTCTTGCAACCACTTTTAGTCACCATTACGTTTACCATTATTTTTGGTAAAGTGGCTAAATTATCAACCGATGGTTTACCTGAAATGCTTTTCTATCTAACTGGGATTACTTTCTGGAATTACTTTTCATCTTGTTTAACAGCTACTTCAAACACCTTCACTAATAACGCATCCGTCTTTGGCAAAGTGTATTTTCCGCGATTGATAGTGCCATTGTCGGTGATTGTTTCTAACCTAATGAAATTAGGAATTCAAATGCTATTGTTATTGATTGTTTGGTTGTATTATTGGTTCAATAATGCCCCAATTGGTATTACTTTTCAATTGGCATTTTTACCTTTGCTGCTGCTGGTTTTGGCCATTATGGGCTTAGGGTTTGGATTGATTTTTTCAGCTTTAACAACCAAATACAGAGATCTTAGTTTTTTAATAGCTTTTGGTGTGCAATTGCTCATGTACGGCAGTGCCGTTGTTTTTCCTGCATCCATTTTGACTGCAGATCAACAATTCCTTTTGTTTTTAAATCCACTGGTTCCTGTTATTGAAGCTATCAAATTTGCCTGCTTAGGACATGGTATTTGGTCGTATTACGGACTCTTTTACAGCTTAATATTTTCCTTGGTCCTATTGCTATTTGGCGTGATTATTTTTAACAAAGTAGAAAAAGATTTTATCGATACCGTCTAATGAGCTCACCCATCATTTCAGTCAATCATATTTCAAAACAATACCGATTAGGTAATATTGGTGCATCAACATTGGCGGCCGATTTCAATAGATTACTCGGCAATGTTTTTGCTCGAAAACATCCAAGTAAAAAGGATTTAATCTGGGCCTTAAATGATATTAATTTTTCAGTTCAACAAGGTGAAGTTTTAGGCATCATAGGTAAAAATGGTGCTGGTAAAAGTACATTATTGAAAATCCTTTCAAGGGTTACATCGCCAACGTCTGGAGATATTGTAATCAATGGTAGAATGGCGAGTTTATTAGAGGTTGGAACAGGTTTTCATCCTGAACTAACAGGCCGCGAGAATGTATTTTTGAATGGTGCTATTATGGGCATGACTAAGTCAGAAATTCGAAAAAAATTTGATGAAATTGTTGATTTTTCTGGCGTTGAAAAATACATTGATACACCAGTTAAACGCTATAGTTCTGGCATGTATGTAAGATTGGCCTTTGCAGTTGCTGCGCATTTAGAACCTGAAATATTAATAGTCGATGAAGTCTTAGCTGTTGGTGATGCTGAATTTCAAAAAAAGTGTTTGGGTAAAATGAAATCGGTGAGCAATCAAGGCCGAACAGTTTTGTTTGTGAGTCACAATATGTCTGCTATTCAATCGCTTTGTCCGCGTTCGATTTTACTGAAGTCAGGTGAGTTGATTAAAGATGGGGCAACCGAGCAAATTATTCAATATTATTTGGGCAATGAGTTAACGACTTCAAACGAAATCATCTTTGACGCTCAAAATGAATTGACTTATGTCAAATCATTAAAGTTAACGCATCAAGACAACAGTGTTGGGCGTGCTTATAAGTGTGGCGAAACGCTGAGTTTTGACTTTGAAATTGAAGCTGATTCTGCAGGTGAATACCAATTGGGAATAGGCGTTGCCAGTGCATTAGACGTCAACATTTTCTCTGAACTTTCTGAGCCTATTGCTTTGCATAAAGGCACACAAACCATACACTATACCAATCAACAAATTAAGTTAGCGCCTGGTCATTATGCACTCACTTTTAATTGGCTTAGAAATGGAAAATCCATTCAATACGAAGAGAAAATTTTGCACTTTGAGGTGCTTGAATTGACCACTCAAGACGAAACCTATTCTATTGGAAAGGGTGCAGGATTTATAGTTAGCAAAGGACTGTTTAAACTGAAGTAATGGAACTCTATATTGGCATAAATTTTTTAGGACACGATACGGCAATTTTTGTCATTAACCTATCGCAAAAGTCAGTGTTTGCTATCAGTACAGAACGATTAACCCGATTCAAACACGACACTGTTTTTCCGGTTAAAGCCATTGATAAATACCTTGAACAAGCTAAAATTGATCCAAGCACTGTAAGCAAAATAGTTTGTTCTAATCCAAGATTAGAACACGAGAGTTTAAAATTGTTTGCCA
>JAURIG010000035.1 GCA_030832905.1 Bacteroidota bacterium | reverse complement strand
CAGGTACCTTGCCACTGTGGTTAACAATTTGTTGTGCGTAGCTGCCCAATAAGAATTCAGAAAATCCTTTTTCTTGCTGAGACATGATCATAATCAAATCTGCTTTAATTTCATCTGCATAAGCAAGCGTATCTTCAGCAAAACTATCTTGGTATTTTTCTTCATCCAAACCTCTCACAATATAATTAGCACCATTTTGAGCTAAGATGTCTTGGGTTTGGTTGACTGCACCAAAGATTCTGGATTTAACTTCAGCATTGGTGCTGTTTTCGTAAATCACGTGGATTACGCTGTTGAATTTTTTAGCTAAGTGAACAGCCCAGGTTACTTTTTGTCTGCTCTCTGGCGATAAGTCAATTGGCAATACAATTTTCTCATAGCCCATGCTGCCCATAGGTTGTTCTTTAACGACTACTACAGGAACTTTGGCGTAATTGATTACTCGGCTAGCATTGCTGCCTGTGATTTGTTGTAAACCACTAGCACCATTGGTGCCCATTACTATGCTGTCAAAGGTTTCTTTTTCAGCTATTTCTGTGATAACCTTGTAAATTTTACCGTATTCAAAGCGCTTATTGATTTTAACATTAGGGAAGCTTTTTAAGCTTTCAGTAATCAATTTATCCATTTTCATATCAATGGCTTCCTTGATGAGGCTCATTTTTTCATCGTTGCCAAATAGGCCAAATAAACCACCATCGTCTTGTATGTTCAGCAAGGTGATTTCATTTTTGTAAACATCTGCAATTTTCAATGCATGTCCCAATGCGTTGTGGGCAATTTCAGAAAAATCGGTAGGGACTAAAATGTTGTTGTTGGTTGTTCTGTTCATAGCAGATATAGTGTTTTAATTGGTTTATGCCATATTGGAATAGACGTTTTGAACGTCGTCATCGTCTTCTAACTTCTCAATGAGGGTTTCCACTTGAAGTTTTTCCTCTTCAATTAATTCAATGGTATTGGTTGGAATTCTTTGAAGTTCAGCGCTAACAATAGTAATTTGTCTGGCTTCAAGTGCTTTTTGCATGTTGCCGAAGTTCTCGAATGACGCTGTGATGACCATTTCGCCACCTTCGATTTCAGTATCTTCTAAACCAGCATCAATCAGTTCTAATTCTAATTCATCGGCATTGATGTTGTCTGTGCTAATAACGAAAACACTTTTGCGATCGAAGGCGAAATCCAAACAACCTGACTTGCCAAGTTCTCCGCCCCCTCTGTTGAGGTGCATTCTGATATTAGCCACCGTTCTGGTTGGGTTGTCAGTAGCCGTTTCAATGACTAAGCCTACACCCTTCATGCACATGGCCTCATAGGTGATTTCTTCGTAGTTACTTGTGTCTTTACCCGCTGAACGCTTAATGGCCGCTTCAATACGGTCTTTTGGCATATTCTGACTTTTAGCGTTGGCGATAACCGCTCTCAGCTTGGCGTTTGATTCAGGATCTGTTCCTCCACTTTTAACCGCAATTGCGATTTCCTTTCCGTACTTGGTAAAGGTTTTCGACATTTTGTCGAAACGTGCAAACATTTTATGCTTCCTTTTTTCGAAAATTCTTCCCATGGTGTATTAGAAATTGGTGCGAAATTAATGCTTTTAAACTGATTTTGATTTTTGTAAAGTATGATATCCTACAGCCTTTTACATTTACCAGTCTAACCCGGGGTAAGACCTTTGTAAATATTGCATGTCGGTTAATATGTAGTCTAAATATTCTGAATGAATGCCCTGCTTGCCGCCTTTTTGAGCAAAGGTTTGTTCAGGGATTTGAATGGTTGCCATAGTAAGCACCTCGGAAACCTTTTTATTCCAATTGGTTTTAATCGGGCTTAAATCTGGAGCTATGCCTTCATCAGCTAAGGTTTGTTCAGCTTGACTTGGAAGAAACATTTCATGGGTGAAGTCCCATAATGCATCAATAGCAGATTGAATTTTGTTGTGGCTGATGTCAGTGCCATCACCCAATCGGATCACCCACTCGCTGCTCCATTTGAAATGGTAAGTGACTTCTTTTAAACTCTTTTCTGCAATGGCCTTTAGCTGAGTGTCTTTACTGTTGCAAAGTGCCTGCAAAGAATAGTAATGGAAGGCGTCAAATAAAAATTGTCTAACTATAGTAAAGCCCCAATCGTTATTGGGTTGTTCCGTCAATAAAACATTTCTGTATGCGCGGGCATCTCTTAAAAAAGCCATGCTGTCTTCAGTAGCATTGTTGCCCTTTAGGCTCGCTGCGTATTGGTATAGGCTTCTGGCTTCACCAATTAAATCAAGTGTGATATTGGTTAAAGCGATGTCTTGTTCTAAGATTGGACCATGTCCGCACCATTCAGCATTTCTTTGGCCAATGATCATACTGTTATCAGCCAATTGTAATACGAAATCTAGTAAATGATCTTGATTTGCTGCCATTACATGTGGTTAACTTCTTCTGGTAGAACGTAAAAAGTTGGGTGTCTGTATACCTTGTCATTAGCGGGTTCAAACAAAGCAGATTGTTCATGTGGGTCGTTCGCATGAATTTGCTTACTTTCTACTACCCATATGCTTACACCTTCCATTCGTCTGGTGTATACGTCTCTTGCGTTTTCAATTGCCATGTTTATGTCTGCTGCGTGTAAGCTGCCAACATGTTTATGGTTTAGGCCTTGTTTGGCTCTAATAAATACTTCCCAAAGGGGCCATTCTTTTTGATCCATTATGCTGCTTCAGTTTTTGCTTGTCTTTGTTTATCTTTGTTTTGGAAGGCCATTGCGGCTTCTCTTACCCAGGCGCCGTTTTCCCATGAATCTACACGTGCTTTTAAACGTTGTTTGTTGCAAGGGCCGTTGCCGGCTACAACTTGATGGAATTCTGTCCAATCTATAGTGCCAAAGTCATAATGACCTCTTTGTTCATTCCATTTTAAGTCTTTATCAGGAATGGTTAAACCCAATATTTCAGCTTGTGGAACAGTTGCATCAATGAATTTTTGACGCAGTTCATCGTTGCTGAAACGTTTGATTTTCCATTGCATGCTTTGAGCTGAGTTAGGGGAGTTGTCATCTGTAGGTCCAAACATCATTATGCTTGGCCACCACCATCTATAAAGGGCATCTTGGGCCATTGCCTTTTGTTCTGGACTGCCATTGGCTAAGGTCAACATGATTTCATAACCTTGCCTTTGGTGAAAGGATTCTTCTTTACAAACCCTAACCATTGCTCTGGCATAAGGACCATAACTGGTTCTGCACAAAGGGACTTGGTTCATGATGGCAGCGCCATCCACCAACCAACCTATTGCACCCATATCTGCCCAAGTAAGCGTTGGGTAGTTGAATATGCTGCTGTATTTAGCTTTACCTGTGTGCAATTCGTTCAGCATTTCGTCGCGACTCATGCCAAGGGTTTCAGCCGCAGAATACAAGTAAAGACCATGACCGGCCTCGTCTTGAACCTTAGCGAGTAAGGCCACTTTGCGACGTAAGTTTGGGGCTCTTGTTATCCAATTACCTTCAGGGAGCATACCAACGATTTCACTGTGTGCGTGTTGTGAGATTTGGCGCAAAAGCGTTTTGCGGTATTTCTCAGGCATCCAATCGCGTGGCTCAATCTTGATTTCTTGATCAATTTTGTCTTGAAAAATTGCTTCTAATTTTACTTCCATAATGAATATTAGTTGAGTAGAATAACTCTACAAACTTACTAATTAACAAACCACTTTACAAGAAAGTTTTTTTTCCTTTTTAATCAATTTTATTTAAGTGCTTTTAAGTGTAAAAAAAATGACTTCAATCAGTTTTATATGATGCCTTTAGTCATGTGTTATCAAATCCCCTGTCAATTAGCTTTGTAAACAGATAAAACTAATCCATATGAAATCAAATAAACTCATTTTAGCTGCTCATGACTTTAGTCCCTCTTCAAAAAATGCCATAAAAATAGCGGCAGACATTGCCTTTCAAACCAATTCAAAGTTGTTTTTGTATCATGTGGTATCAACATCTGCATTTTTGGAAGCGGAAGCATTGTATATATACAACCCAGATGATGACATCAAAAAAGTATCAGCCTGGATGCGCCGCGCCATTTCTTACTTAAAAAAGAGTAGGTCAGGTTTGCAAATTACTTTTGAAGTCGATTATGGATTTTTATTGCCTGTGTTGTCGGATAAAATCCAATCCATGTCGCCTTGGTTGTCAGTATTTGGGGTAAAAAAACGCACAGGCCTTGACAAAGTGATTTTCGGAGATGTTTGCACCGCTCTTGTGGGTAAGGTAAGAAGCCCTTTGTTGGTAGTACCTGCTAATGCCAAGTCTTTTGATGTCAACTTGGTAGCATATGGCTGGGATGGTAAAACAGCTGAAGTTCATCAACTCAATCCCATCAAAGAACTTATTGGATCAAAGTCTAATGTTCAAATCAAAGCCGTGAATGTGTCTCATTATGATCAAGACGTGGAACAAAATAAATCCCTGTTTTTAGGATTACTTAAAAAGATGTTCCCTAATCAATTAACTGGAATTCATCAGATTTTAGGGCTTGATAAAGAACATGAATTTGAAAAGGCAATTCAATCAATGAAACCTGATGTATTGGTTATTTATGCTCGTCATTACAATATTTGGCAAAGTGTTTTTCACAAGCGTTTTTCTAAATACGCCGTCAAATATACTCAAGTGCCAGTGATGATAGTAAGTCAATAAGCATATGTTATCTGATCAATTAATAGCATTTGAACCCTCTAAGCAGCAAGGCATTATGGTATGCTGTGCCCATTGCGGTTTGCCTTGCGAAGATCAATTGATTAAAGTCAACGATCAGGTCTTTTGTTGCCAAGGTTGTTCCTCTGTTTATGCCTTGCTAAACGATCATCAATTGTGTCAATATTATAAGGATGGAAATGGTAACGTGCCTGAACTTATTAACGCTTCTGAATTGAATTATTTAGATGAGGTTGATACCCAACAGAAGTTTGTTATATTTCAACACGCAGATACCATACAGTTTAAATTTACTATACCAAGCATGCATTGTAATGCCTGTATTTATTTGCTCGAACGACTTGATAAGTTTAATTCCAAGGTTATCAATTCAAGAGTAGATTTTTTTAATAAAGCCTTACAAGTAACCGTTAAAAAATACGACACAGCGCTTTCTGATATTGTAGGGCTTTTGTATCAATTAGGGTATAAACCTGATTTGTCATTGTCTAATAATGCAGGCGTGAAAAAGGCTATGTGGTCACCTCGAGCGGTGAAAATTGGTATTGCTGGTTTTTGTTTTGGCAATATCATGATGTTAAGCTTTCCTGAGTATTTAGGGTTATCGCTTGATGCCAGTAGTTTGGTGCTTAAGCAATGGTTCAATTACATCAGTTTAGTCCTGTCTTTGCCAGTTTTGTTGTATTGTTCCTCTGAGTTTTTCGAACAATCTTACAAAGCCATAAGAAGTAGAACATTAAACATTGATTTACCTATAACTTTGGCCATAGTGGCTACTTTTGGGCGTAGTCTCTATGAACTCTTTGTATACCAACATGCGGGCTACTTTGATAGCATGACTGGTATTGTCTTCTTACTGCTGGTGGGTAGATATTTTCAAGACCTAAGTTACGATGCATTAACCTTTGATAGAGATTATCAATCCTACTTTCCTTTAGCGGCCAGATTAGTAAAACCAGACGCCACCCAATCGGTCAATATTACTCAACTTAAAACGGGCGATGTCATAGAGCTTCGCAATGCGGAATTATTGCCGGCAGATGCGGTCTTAAAATCTGGCCATGTGAGTGTTGATTACAGTTTTATAACAGGGGAGTCTGAACCTGTGGCTGTGCTCATGGGAGATAAGGTCTATGCTGGGGCCATTATTAATGGCAAATCTGCGCAATTTGAATTGTTGACTTCTACCGATAATAGTAGATTGGTGAAGCTATGGTCAATTGAGAAAAAAAAGACTGTTGACGACCACTCTTTGACAGAAAAAATCAATTATTATTTCAGTCTAGGTTTGCTATTGATCGGGGCTTTTGCTTTTGTTTATCAATACCAAATCAATGGCACTGAAGAGGCCTTTAAAGCCCTTACCAGTGTTTTGATTGTAGCTTGCCCTTGCATTCTTTTGTTGGCAACCACTTTTGCCAATGGGCATTTGTTGAGAGTGCTTAAAAACCATGGCATGTTTGTTAAAAACAAAATCACACTGAGTGAATTGAACCGCTTAAAAACAATTGTATTTGATAAAACAGGCACCTTAACAGATAATAAAGCCTTCTCAATTGAACGCCATGCTGATTTATCTGATCAAGCACTTTTAGAATTGGCCGCCCTGGCCCATCAGTCGGTTCATCCCTTAAGTGTTGCGATTAGCCAAGTATATTATCAGCCTTTACCATACGAATTGAGCGCCTATCAAGAAATACAGGGGAAAGGTTTGCAAGGGATCATTAATGGCATTACTTACAAGCTGGGGTCGGCAGCCTATTTGCAAGTGCCCCCAGTAGACTTAGACATACAGGAGAGTGCTGTTTATGTATCTGTGAATCATGTTTACAAAGGGTATTTGAAACTCACCCATGCCATCAGACAAGATGCCAATGCTATGCTAGAAGCCCTTCAAGCCATGGATTACGAATTGTATTTGTCTAGTGGTGATGTAGCGGTTAATCCTGCAATACAATCCTCTGCCTTTAAGGCTTGTTATGTAAATCAAGCGCCTGAAGACAAAGTTCAACTGATTCAATCATTACAAGCGCAAGGTAAAATAGTAGCCATGGCAGGCGATGGATTAAACGATGCGCCGGCCCTTAAACAAGCCAATGTGGCGATAGCTGTAGCAGATAAAGTTTCATCGTTTTTCCCTGCATGCGATGTTTTGTTAACCACTGAAGCCCTCAAACGTTTGCCTGATTTGTTTAAGTTAATACATGCAGCTCAGTGGGTGGTAATCATCAGTTTTGTCTTTTCATTGTTATACAATGCCATTGGTTTGTATTTTGCTATTACAGCTCAGCTGCAGCCTTTAACAGCAGCCATACTAATGCCCTCAAGTTCTATTACGATGTTGTTGTTAACATGGGGTATGACTGCGCTATTAAATCATAGAATGGTCAAAAACTGATCATTGTCAGTCTTGTTTTCTGACCCCAATCATGACGCTAAAATTACTTGCGTAATAGTTTTGAAGCATGGAAATTATGATGCTTTTAATCGGTGCGAGTATGCTTTTAGCACTGTTTTTTCTGATCTTATTCATCAAAGCCGGTAAGCGCGGACAATTTTCAGATACCTATACGCCATCTGTTCGAATACTTTTCGAAGATGAAGAACAAACCAAATCTTAAACAATACAAGAAATAATATGAATAAAGAAACCTTTCACTATGACAACAAAATCGTAAGATGGTTTGCATATGCTACCATGCTTTGGGCCTTGGTTGGTATGCTAGTCGGCTTACTCGTGGCTTTACAAATGGTTTTCCCAGCCTTGAACTTTGATACAGCTCAAACCACCTTTGGTAGGGTAAGGCCATTGCACACGAATGCCATCATTTTTGCCTTTGTTGGCAATGGTATTTTTATGGGTGTATACTATTCGCTTCAGCGCTTGTGCAAAGCCAGAATGTTCAGCGATGTTTTAAGTAAATTGAATTTTTGGGGTTGGCAGTTAATTATCGTTTTAGCTGCATTAACTTTATTAATGGGCTATACAACCGGTAAAGAATACGCAGAGTTAGAATGGCCAATTGATATTTTAATTGCCTTGGTGTGGGTGGTGTTTGGATGGAATATGTTTGGCACCATTCTTAAGCGCAGAGAACGCCATTTGTATGTGGCCATCTGGTTTTACATCGCCACATTTGTTACGGTTGCTGTATTACACATTGTGAACTCTTTTGAATTGCCATTTTCTTGGTTAAAGAGTTATAGTTTCTATGCCGGTATGCAAGATGCATTGGTGCAATGGTGGTATGGGCATAATGCGGTAGCCTTTTTCTTAACAACACCTTATTTAGGTTTGATGTATTATTACTTGCCTAAGGCGGCAGACAGACCAGTATACTCATACAGATTGTCTATTATTCACTTTTGGGCTTTGATTTTCTTATACATCTGGGCTGGTCCTCACCATTTGTTGTATACCTCATTGCCTGATTGGGCACAATCTTTAGGGGTTGTATTTTCAGTGATGTTGATTGCACCAAGTTGGGGTGGTATGATTAATGGACTGCTCACTTTAAGAGGTGTTTGGGATAAAGTAAGAGAAGATATTGTATTGAAGTTTATGGTGGTAGCTGTAACTGCTTATGGTATGGCTACGTTTGAAGGCCCTATGTTGTCTTTCAAAAATGTCAATGCTATAGCCCACTTTACCGATTGGATTGTAGCTCACGTGCACGTTGGGGCGTTGGGTTGGAATGGTTTTTTAACCTTTGGTATCTTGTATTGGTTAATTCCAAGATTGTTCAGAACAGAATTGCACAGTAAGTCATTGGCCAATACTCATTTTTGGTTAGGGACATTAGGTATTTTGTTGTACGCAATTCCTATGTACTGGGCTGGTTGGACTCAAAGTTTGATGTGGAAAGAGTTTACTCCAGATGGGGCTTTGAAATATCAATTCCTTGAAACAGTAGTGAATTTGCGCCCATTTTATTTGTTGCGTTCAATAGGAGGTAGTTTGTATTTAGTTGGAGCTGTTATCATGGTATACAATCTGATTAAGACGATTAAATCAGGGGTAATTGTTGATAATGAAGCCTCTGAAGCCGCCCCAATGACAGATGCTTATGTGCCAGTTCATAAAGAACATTGGCACCGTTGGATAGAACGTAAACCAGTTCAATTCTTGGTTATGACTTTACTGGTCATATTAATTGGGGGGGCTGTAGAATTTGTGCCTTCGTTCTTGATTAAGAGCAACGTGCCAACGATTAGTAGTGTTAAGCCTTATACCCCACTTGAGTTACAAGGGAGAGATATATACGTTAGAGAAGGGTGTTATACTTGTCACTCGCAAATGGTAAGACCATTCAGAAGTGAAACAGCTCGATACGGTGAATATTCAAAAGCTGGGGAGTTTGTTTATGATCATCCATTCCAATGGGGAAGTAAGCGAACAGGACCAGATTTAGCGCGTGAAGGTACTCAGAAAATTCGCAAACCAAACTCATGGCATTTCAACCACATGTATGAACCGAGTTCAATTTCACCGGGTTCCATCATGCCGCGTTATCAATGGTTGTTTGAAAACGATATCGATGTGAGCTTAACAGAAGCTAAGATAAAAGCAATGCAAACTTTAGGTGTACCATATGAAAAAGGTTACGAAAAAATGGCCAACGATGACCTCAAAAAACAAGCCAATGCAATCGTTGCTGATTTGCGAAAAGAGAACATTAAAGCTATGCCAGAAAAAGAAATCATCGCTTTGATTGCTTATTTACAAAGACTAGGAACCGATATCAGTGGAGAAGCAAAAACCAATCAATAATACCAAGATTTAGTTATGAAATTTATACATTATTTAGAGCATATTTCAGGGGTAAGCATTTATCCACTGACTTCATTGATCATTTTCTTTGTCTTTTTCCTAGCCTTAATTTGGTACGTATTAGGCACAGATAAATCCTACATCCATTCCATTTCTGAATTGCCATTAGATAAACAAGAAAACAAGTAACATGAGAACAAAATTATATCTTTCAATTAGTTTAGCATTGTTGGGAAATGTTAATGCCTTTGGGGCGGAAACAGCAGTTAAAGCCAACGCGTCAATATACAGTAACCCTTTGTTTATAGCAATGGCCAGTTTATGTGCTGTGTTGCTAATGGTTATTTTTATTTTATCTGCTGTGCTGAAAACTGCGGTTAAAACAAAAATCAGAGAACTGCTCTCGAACAAAGCTACTCCAATCATCTTGTTAATGACTATGCTGTCTTCCAATTCTTTGTTTGCTCAAACAAGTGTTGCTACTAGTAATATTTATGAAAGCTCACCTATTTCAGGCATGCATCCTTTAGGCTTTTTGGCTTTGTTTTTAATGCTTATTTTAGAATTGTTTGTGATTTTATGGTTGTGTTTAATGATCATGAGAATCATTGTTAAGCAAGAGCAATTGGCCGCCAATAAAGCAGGAGAGCAAGTTGAAAAAGTGTCATGGTTCAGTACGTTTTTGTCTCGTAAAGTATTTGGCGTAGCACCAGTTGAAACAGATAAAGATGTTTTGTTGGACCACGATTACGATGGCATTAAAGAACTTGATAATAATTTACCACCATGGTGGAAGTACGGTTTTTATTTGACCATTATCACCAGTATTGTTTATATGGTGAGTTATCATGTAACCCTTTCTGCTAATTCCAGCGAAGAGGAATACAATGCTGAAATTGCGCAAGCAGAGGCAAGTGTAAATGCATACAAAGCAAAGATGGCAATGAATGTTGATGAGATCAATGCTCAGTATTTAGCAGATGCCGGTAAAATTGCTACGGGCAAAGCCATTTTTGTTAAGAATTGCGCAGTTTGCCATGGTCCAGAAGGCCAGGGTTTAGTAGGGCCTAATTTTACAGATAATCATTGGTTGTATGGGAATAAACCCGGCGACTTATTTAAAATTGTTAAAAATGGAACCAACAAGGGAATGAAGGCTTGGAAAGACGAATTGAGTCCTGTAGACATTCAGAATGTTATTAGTTTTATACACACACTTCAAGGTACTCAGCCGGCCAATCCTAAAGCTGCAGAAGGCGATTTGTATGAAGAAGTAGCCTCAAGTGCTGATTTGGCTAACGATTCAAGTAAAATGACTGGGATGAAAAATATAGAAGTTAAATAATGAATCCTGATGATCCTTTTAATATAGGTCAACATGTAGACCAATCCTATAGAGATTCCATTGGAACGATTGGTCCTGATGGAAAGCGCAAATGGGTTTTTCCATGGCAGCCTAAAGGCAAAATGTATAACCGAAGGTCTATGCTTTCGGTTATCTATTTATGTTTGTTTTTTGGATTGCCATTTTTGAAACACAATGGGCATCCAATGTTTCTTGTTAATGTTTTAGAAAGGAAGTTTATTTTATTTGGTGCCATCTTCTGGCCTCAAGACCTCGTCATTTTTGGTGTAGCCATGATTACCTTCATCATTTTTGTGGTGATGTTTACCGTGGCTTTTGGTAGAATATTTTGTGGTTGGATTTGTCCTCAAACCATTTTTATGGAGATGGTATTTAGGCGCATAGAATACTGGATAGATGGCAGTGCGGCACATCAAATCAAACTTAAAAACAGTCCTTGGACAACAGAGAAAGTGATTAAAAGGATTAGTAAACACTTGATTTTTTATTTCGTCGCTTTTTTAATATCCAATACTTTCTTGGCTTATGTAATCGGTGTAGATGAATTGTTCAAGATCATTAATGACCCAATATCCATACACATGGGAGGGTTTACAATGATGCTCATATTCAGTGGGGTCTTTTATTTTGTTTATGCATGGTTTAGAGAGCAAGTTTGTTTGATAGCCTGTCCTTATGGTCGTTTACAAGGCGTTATGCTCGATAAAAATTCTATAGTTGTGGCATACGACTTTAAGCGAGGTGAACCAAGAGGCCACATTCACAAAGGAGATGATCCTCAATCTAAAGGGGATTGTATAGATTGCGGAATGTGTGTAAAGGTGTGTCCTACGGCCATAGATATTAGAAACGGCACCCAGTTGGAATGTGTTAATTGCACAGCCTGTATTGATGCATGCGACGAAGTAATGGATAAAGTGCATAAACCCCAGGGTTTAATCAGATTAACCAGTGAGCATAAAATTGTGAACAATACCAAACAAGGTATGCTTTGGATTACAAAAGCCTACATAGCTGTATTAAGTTTGTTGTTGATTATTTTAGTCGCATTAATTTCAAGTCGGCAAAATGTTGAAACGACTATACTTCGTGCACCAGGTATTTTGTTTCAAAAATTAGATACTGCACACTATTCCAATTTGTATCAGATAAAGACCATTAATAAAACCTATAATACGGTTCATTTGATTTTAAAAGTTGAGTCGCCAGCTGGGGCTGTTGTTAAAATGGTTGGAGATTCAATTAAGATACAACCTGAATCCAAATACGACGGACAATTTTTCTTGGTTTTACCAGCACAAGTAATGACCGGACATAAAACCAAAGTGGTGTTTCAAATCTACCAAGATGGCGAGGCCATTGAGACGGTAAAAACCAATTTTTTAGGGCCTTTTTATCAATAATCAAATATGAATTTCAAGTATTTTATACTCGCTTTATACCTCACTTTTGTTGGTTTAATTGTGATGATGGTTTTCAAAAGTTGTGGCCAAAATATTGAGTTGGAAACAAAAGATTATTACAATGAAGAGTTGAAGTATCAACAAAAAATTGATGCTTTAAAATTAGGCGCAGTCTATAAAGATTCGGTTAAACTTTTGGCTAATGATTCATTTGTGTTTTTACAAATGCCACAATCAATTAAAGCAGATTCAATGATTTTGGTGTTTATGAAACCTGATGACTCAAAAGCTGATGTGTCCATTAAGTTAACTAGTACGCAAGGGGTAAAATTAGATCCAACTTTATTTGCAACAGGTATTTACAATTTGTCAATAAACTTGTATGATCATTCTGTTTATACTTTAATTGAAAAGCAAATTCAAATTCAATGATAGAAGGCTTGTTGTTCGGATTGATATCAACTTTGCACTGTGCTGGCATGTGTGGCCCATTAGCTTTGTATGCCCATAAGCAATTTACCCAAAAGCCGATATTGTCCAATGTCTTATATCAATTTGGAAGGGTCTTAATCTATATCTTAATCGGACAGTTGGTTTATATCATTGGTTTAAGTTTTTCTCTGTTCAAATGGCAACAAAATGTCTCAATTATCTTTGGGCTCATATTGTTGTTGTATACCCTTGGGCTTACTTGGTTTAAGTGGGAATGGTTAAAAAGATTTGCCAATCGTTTTGCCCAAAAATCGCAAAAATTGATATTAAAAACGGGTCGTTCATCAGCTTTTGCAATGGGTGTTGTAAATGGTCTGTTGCCTTGTGGTGCCGTTTATATCGCCGCTACTTTTTCTGTGAGTTTTAATAGTTCACTGGAAGCCGCTAATTACATGCTGTTTTTTGGCATAGGCACACTGCCTGTTTTTATTGCCGTTTGGAGTTTGTTGTCAAATACACTTCAATTTAAACTTAAACCTTTGGTAAAAATTTATAAAGTTTTGCCACTATTGGTGGCCCTTTTAATGATACTCAGAGGCGTTAATTTAGGGATTCCATTTTTAAGCCCCGAAATCAGCCAAAACGCGCATTCAGTTGAGGTAAAAAACTGTTGTAAATGATTACATTTGTAAACCTATGTTAAACCTTCAACACAACGATATTTTAAAAGGGATGTTTATTGATGCCACCGAAGGCATTATTGTAAGCAATACAGAAGGTCGTTTGGTGTTGGCTAATCCAAAGGCACTGCAAATGTTTGGATATACTGATCAAGAGATGCTTAATTTAAGCATTGAAGACTTAGTGCCTCCTAGATATAAACCTAAACACAACGAACACCGTGCGCATTACAACGAAAATCCTTCGCCGAGAGCCATGGGAGTGGGTAGAGATTTATCTGCTATCAGAAAAGATGGTCACGAGTTTCCAATAGAAATTAGTTTGAGTTATGTGAAGTCATTGGATCAAACTTTGATTGTGTCTTTTGTGATTGATATCACTGAAAGAAAACGCAAAGACAATGAACTCAGGCAAGCCAATGAGCTATTAAAGACTACTAGTTTTGAGTTGTCTAAACTCAATCAAGAATTAGAGCAGAAAGTACAAGAGCGAACTTTAGAATTGGCACACATGATTCAAAAATTAACAGAGGCTAAAACAGAAGTGGATATGGCCCTTGAAAAAGAACGTGCTTTAAACCTTTTGAAATCAAGATTTATTAGTACAGCCTCTCATGAATTTAGAACCCCATTGGC
Organism: Bacteroidota bacterium; assembly: GCA_030832905.1. Classification (GTDB taxonomy): domain Bacteria; phylum Bacteroidota; class Bacteroidia; order NS11-12g; family UBA955; genus JABMMZ01. The sequence goes on along the minus strand of JAURIG010000035.1, from coordinate 1,747 downwards.
CACGATTATGTCTTCCGTGTCGTTAGCAGGACGTTATGCTGAAACACTCGATAAAAACAATATGATTAAACATATTGAAAGGGTAAAAAATTCTGTCAATCACTTAACTGAGATTCTCAACGATTTATTGTCTTTAGATAAGTTGGAGGAAGGTGAAATGTTAGCGCATCCTGAATACATTTCTGTGAATGATTTTGTCATGGGTGTAATTGAAGAAATGCGACCGATTACTAAAGCTGGACATAGGCTATTGTTCCAAGGTTTATCCAGTCAAGAATTGATTTTTGTAGATAAACGCATTATGAAGAACATATTGATCAATATGATCAGTAATGCCATAAAGTATTCCAACGAGAATACAAGTATTGACATTTCGCTTAAAAAACAAGCGACTACTTTAAGTATTGAAGTTAAAGACCATGGAATTGGTATTCCTTTGGAAGACCAACCACATATTTTTGAACGATTTTACCGAGCGAATAACTCAGGGAATATGCCAGGCACAGGTTTAGGGCTTAGCATTGTAAAAAAATACCTCGAAATTTTAAATGGCGACATCAGCTTTAGCAGCACTCCCAATAAGGGGACAACCTTTCATATTCACATTCCTATATAAACACTATTATGGCAAACATATTATTAATTGAAGACAACGATAACATGCGCGAGAATACCTCTGAGATATTGTCCTTAGCAGGTCATTCTGTAGAGACTGCCGCAAATGGAAAGGAGGGCGTAATCAAAGTACAATTGTCAAAACCAGATTTGATTATTTGTGATATTATGATGCCTGAGTTGGATGGTTATGGTGTTTTGCATATGTTGAATAGGGATCCTCAAACCAATCATATTCCATTTATATTTTTGACCGCTAAAGCAGATCGATCTGATGTCAGAAAAGGGATGGAATTGGGAGCAGATGATTATGTGACTAAACCTTTTGATGATGTTGAATTGTTGGCGGCTGTTGAAACCAGATTGAAAAAATCTAGTTTTATGGCTGCAGCCCAATTTACGCAAGCTCAAGATGGTTTTGATCATTTTATCCGTCAGGTTAAAACGATGGAAGAGTTTGCTAAAGTGGATGTTAATACCAGACAAAAACATTACAAAAAGAAAGATATTATTTATGCAGAAAGCAACACACCAATGTATGTTTATTATTTAGAAAAAGGGAAGGTAAAGACCATCAAAAACAACAAACAAGACAAAGAGTTAATTACTGGTTTGTACAACGAAGGAGACTTTTTCGGATACATTGCTGTATTAGAAGGTAATGTATACGATGATGAAGCTATTGCAATGGAAGAAGTGCAATTGAAATTAGTGCCAAAGGAAGATTTTTTTAAGTTAATTTATCAGAACCGAGATGTGGCCAATGCCTTTATGAAATTATTGAGTAAAGAAGTTAAAGAAAAAGAGGAACGTTTGTTGAAAATCGCCTACGATAGTGTTCGCAAGAAAGTGTCTGAAAGTTTGGTGCTGTTGAAAGAGCGCTATGGTAAAGACAAAGAGTTGTTTAGTATTCCTATCAGTAGAGAAGATTTGGCTCATATTGCTGGCACTGCCACTGAAACACTTATCAGAACCCTTACAGATTTTAAGGAGGAAGGTTTGGTCGAAATCAAAGGTAGTACCATCACTATTATGGACTTTGATAAGCTTAAGAAAATGAAAAATTAAAGGGAAACAAGCTTGGCCTATTTCCCTTTAACAACAATATAAATTTCTATTTATAATTCAAATG
>JAURIG010000034.1 GCA_030832905.1 Bacteroidota bacterium | reverse complement strand
AACGAACAAAAAAAGTTTTATAAAATTGATGGCATTGGCAGCATAGAAGATATCTACTTACGCATACAAAAGGCTATCAATCATCACAGCCAAGCTATCTAAAAAACAGCCCATGGATTCCAATTTTATTGACTATGTAAAGATATTTTTTCGCAGTGGTAAAGGCGGAAAGGGCAGTGCACATTTTCACAGAGCTAAAGGCTTGCCTAAAGGCGGACCTGATGGTGGTGATGGCGGCAAAGGGGGTGATGTTAGATTGCGAGGCAATGCCCAATTGTGGACGCTGCTTCATTTAAAGTATAGAAAACACATTCACGCTGAAGACGGCCAACCGGGCAGTTCTGCATTGTGTACAGGCGCATCTGGTAAAAATGAAATCATTGAAGTACCTCTAGGCACCATTGCTAAAGATGAAGAAACAGGAGAAGTACTATTTGAAATCACAAAAGATGGTGAAGAAAAAGTACTGCTCAAAGGCGGTAGAGGCGGCTTAGGCAATGCCCATTTTAAAACGCCAACCAAACAAGCTCCAACCTATGCTCAACCTGGTGAAGATGGCATTGAAGGTTGGAAAGTATTAGAGCTAAAAGTATTGGCAGATGTTGGTTTAGTTGGCTTCCCGAATGCGGGCAAATCGACTTTACTTTCAGTGATGTCTGCCGCAAAACCTAAAATTGCTAATTATCCCTTCACCACTCTGGTACCAAACTTGGGTATGGTGGAATACAGAGACTACCGATCATTTGTAATGGCAGATATTCCCGGTATCATTGAAGGTGCTCACGAAGGTAAAGGTTTAGGTATTCGCTTTTTAAAACACATAGAACGCAATGCCCTATTGTTATTTCTGATTCCGGCAGACTCTGCTGACATCAAAAAAGAATACAAAATTCTACTGAATGAATTAAAGGCTTTCAATCCTGAATTACTAGAAAAAGAACGCTTAGTGGCTATCACCAAATGCGATATGCTCGATGAAGAATTATTAAGTTTAATGAAGAAAGACCTTAAAGCTTTGAAGCCAGTATTTGTATCATCTGTTTCTGGTTTCAACCTACAAGAACTCAAAGATAAGCTTTGGGAAAAAATCAAACACGGTAAAGAAGAGTGGCAATAATGAATAAAAAAAGCGCAATGTACATTGCGCTTTTTTTATGACCTTTTGGTCAAAAGTCAGTCAAATAAAAAGGCTTATTCCTTAACAAAGCTATAAGCAGTATTACCTGCTTGGCTTTGAATCATGATGGTATACACGCCTGCTTTGAAGGCTTGGCAATTAAGCTCTAATTGACCATTGAAAGCTTGAGTATGTATTGCTTGGCCTAATGCATTTATTACAGTAATTGTTCCTTCTTGAACCATTGTATTGTTAATGCTCAAAACTGACTTTACAGGATTTGGAAACACTTTCATAGATTGGTATAAATTAGAACGCACACTGCCTTCAGCCCATGCTTCAAAGAATATCACCACATCTACAAAATTCAAAGGGGTTCTCTTGTTGTATATTCTTACTGTCATAGAACCATCTCCGGCTTTATCTTTTGGGTATAAATGAAAGGAAAAGACACCTGTATCTCCAACATTGGTAAATGCACATGTATCTTGGTCAGTTGTTGGTGGTTTACATGCATTGATATCACATACTGCTGTTTCCCAACTAGGATTAGCTTTAACCACATTTAAACGTTTCCAAACAAAGGTGTCAATTCCCATGCTTTTGCTTCGGATAATTGTGTGAGCATTGATGTCGGCAAAACCATTACTGGTTTTAGCGGCATAGCCATAAGCATACAAAGTATCTTCATCAATGGTGAATTGGGCCTGAGCTTGAGCACCAAAGATCAAGCATGCGATTATCATTAAACGTTTTAACATACTACAAATTTAAGTTTAAATTATTTGATTTTAAAACTGATGTCTAAACTCTTTACAGAATGGGTCAACATACCCAATGAAATGAAATCTACCCCTGCCTCTGCATAAGCGCTTAAATTTTCTAATGTAATACCCCCGGAGGCTTCTGTTTCACAGCGATTGGCAATCAATGCTACTGCTGTTTTACATAATTCAGGGCTAAAATTATCAAGCATGATGCGTTGTATTGGCAATTCCATTAAGGCCAGTTGAACGTCTTCAATTGATCTGGCTTCCACTTCAATCCCCAATGATAAACCTTTGGTTTGCAAGTAGGCTTTTGCGTTTTGAATGGCTGGTCTGATGCCACCTGCTACATCAATATGATTGTCTTTTAACATGATCATATCGTATAAACCAAAACGGTGGTTACTGCCCCCTCCTACCAATACGGCCCATTTTTCCATGATCCTTAAATTAGGAGTCGTTTTCCTGGTATCAAGAATTGTACATTTGGTGCCTTCAACTATCTTTACCGCTTCGTGAGTAGTCGTTGCAATACCACTTAAACGTTGCATAATATTTAACAGCAATCGTTCACTTTTTAACAAGGCTTGTGCATTGCCTATGACTTCAAAGCCTATTTCACCTGGTTTAACTTCTTCGCCATCTTGCTTGAAAATGCTTATTTGACAGTGCGGATCATTTAATTTTAAAATTTGATAAGCAATTGACAGGCCCGCCACTATCCCATGGTCTTTGAATAACAATTTAGCCGTTGTGGTTCTATCTGGAGCTATACTTGACAAAGATGAATGATCGCCATCTCCAAGGTCTTCTTTTAAGGCTGCCACAATAATGGCCATGACTTCTGGCGTTTGGCTGATATCTTGAAATGCTACTGACATTAGATTCGTAACTTATTCAATCTTTAAATCAGAAATACTTGAAACGCTATTGACAGTGGTCATTGAAACAGACACACGATACGTTTTAGTTTTTGTTTGTAGACTGATGATGTATAAAGATTTGTTAGTTCCAACTACTTGGTGCACAAGGCTTGCGGTGCTGGGTGCATTTTGCTTGAAAAATTGTTCTAAGGCCGTTTTGGCTTCTTCCTTACTTTTACTACCAGTTACATTGGGCAAAGCAACATAGACTGTTGAAGCAAATTTATTGGCAATATCTGAACTATTGCCATTTTGAAAAGCTGAAATTAATTGAGCTGACACATCGTTGCTGTGCGCCATTAATTGGGCAGCAAAAAGACTAGTAAGAAGTAATACAATAGCTTTCATAATATAAGTTTATCAGAAATCATGCCAAGGCCAATGATTACAAATTTAGCGTTTTACTTTAACTTTTTGAGTTGTTGTTTAAGTTGTTCAATTTGATCTCTGTATCGGGCTGCTTCAATAAATTCCATTTCCTTAGCTGCTCTTTGCATGGAGCGTTCTGTTTCTTTGATGGCTTTTTCAAGTTCCGATTTGCCCATGTACTCAAATACAGGATCGGCAACCGCCATATCTGCCATGGCTTGATCATAGGCCAATTGCTCCGTTTGTTTTTTAACGTCTGCAACACTGGTTTCCTTTAAAATTTGTTCTTTAGACTTTAAGACTGAAGTTGGTGTAATGCCATGTTGGGCATTGTAAGCCATTTGCACCTGTCGCCTGCGTTCGGTCTCTTCAATGGTTTTTTTCATGCTGTCAGTGATTCTATCTGCATACATGATCACTTTCCCATTTTCATTTCGCGCTGCTCTGCCTATGGTTTGCACCAAACTGGTTACGCTGCGCAAAAAGCCTTCTTTATCGGCATCAAGAATGGCTACAAAACTCACTTCTGGTAAGTCTAAGCCTTCTCTAAGCAAATTAATACCTATCAAAACATCTATCACCCCTAAACGCAAATTCCTAAGAATTTCAACACGGTCTAAGGTTTTAACTTCACTATGTATGTACTGGCATTTAATGCCCAAATTACCCATGTATTTGGCCAATTCTTCGCTCATGCGTTTGGTTAATGTCGTCACCAAAACCCTTTCGCCTTTTTTGACCCTTTCATCAACTTCTTCAAGTAAATCATCTACTTGAGTTGAACATGGTCTCACTTCGATAATTGGATCCAAAAGCCCTGTAGGCCTTATGAGTTGTTCAACCACCACACCCTCTGAAGCTTGAATTTCAAAATCTGCAGGAGTGGCACTTACGTATATAACTTGATTGATGATTTGTTGAAACTCTTCCCACTTAAGCGGACGATTGTCCATTGCTGCAGGTAATCTAAAACCATAATCAACCAAGTTGATTTTTCTGGCCCTATCACCACCATACATGGCTTTGATTTGCGGCATACTCACATGGCTTTCATCTACCACCAATAAAAAATCATCAGGGAAATAGTCTAACAAACAAAACGGGCGTTCACCAGCTTGCCTTCTGTCCATATAGCGGCTATAATTTTCTATGCCACTACAATAGCCCAGCTCGCGCATCATTTCTAAATCAAAATTAACCCGCTCTTCAAGTCGTTTGGCTTCTAAATGTTTGCCTTGTTCTTTAAAAAAAGCAATTTGCGCCACCAAATCATCTTGAATTTGATGAATGGCTTGATGCAATTGCTCCTTAGGTGACACATAGATATTAGCCGGATAAATGGCAATGTCTTGGTGCTCAGCAATGGTTTGTCCTGTAACGGGGTCAAAGGATAGTATTTCCTCAATTTCGTTGCCAAAAAACGACACTCTGTAAGCATAATCATTATAGGCTAAGTAAATGTCAACGGTATCACCTTTTACCCTAAAATTACCTCGGTTAAAATCTTGAGTGGTTCGAGAATATAGGCTGTTTACCAATTGATGCAAGAAGGCATTTCTTGCAATCACTTCTCCTTTACTTACACGAATGATACTGTCTTTATAGTCCGAAGGATTACCTGCGCCATAAATACAACTCACAGAGGCAACAATGATCACATCGCGTCTTCCACTCAATAAAGTGGAGATGGTTTTAAGCCGCATCTTTTCAATTTCATCATTGATGCTGAGGTCTTTTTCAATATAGGTACCAGTAGTCGGGATAAAGGCTTCCGGTTGATAGTAATCGTAATAACTAACAAAATACTCTACGGCATTATTAGGAAAAAAATGTTTGAATTCACTGTACAATTGAGCCACCAATGTTTTGTTGTGACTCAATACCAATACTGGCCTATTAACCTCTTTGACCACATTGGCAATGGTAAATGTTTTACCACTTCCAGTAACCCCTAAAAGCGTTTGAGCGCGTATGCCTTGATTCAATCCTTTTACCAAAAGATCAATGGCCTGTGGCTGATCTCCTGTTGGTACAAAAGGCGCTATTAATTCAAAATTTGACAATGATTAGGCTTGTTCCAATCTAAACCTTTCACGCTTAAATTCTGCGTATGGCAAAGGATTAGCTCTTAATTCATCTTCATTGTTTCTTTGGTGGTAAATGTTAATGGCTTCAAACATAGCATTAACAAAACTCAAAGGTGAAGCAATGCCTTTACCAGTAATATCGTAGGCTGTTCCATGGTCAGGACTGGTTCTTGGCACGCTTAAACCGGCAGTGTAATTTACCCCATCATCAAAGGCCATTGACTTAAATGGTATAAGCCCTTGGTCATGGTACATAGCCATTACCAAATCAAATTGTTGGTATTGTTTCATGCCGAAAAAACCATCTGCGCTGTATGGGCCTAAGCAAAAAATTTGTTCTTGTTTAGCGGCTTCTATAGCTGGTTGAATGATGTCCAATTCTTCTTTACCCAATTTGCCATTATCACCACTATGAGGATTCAATCCTAATACCGCAATCTTTGGTTTATTAATACCAAAATCACGCTTGAGGGTTTGATGGGCAATTCTCAATTTAGAGATTATCTTTTCTTTAGTGATGGCTGCTGCAATTTGACTAATTGGCATATGCTCAGTGATGAGTCCTACGCGAATATCATCATTAAACAAGACCATTAATACATCATTGGCCCCTGTGGCTTTTTGAATGTAACCAGTGTGCCCTGTAAAATTAGCAACCGTTTCTATGCTAGATTTGTCAATTGGCGCTGTTACCATTGCATCTAAATGCTTGTGGTTAGCATCCATCAAAAGTCTATCAATGGCTTTTAAAGCCTCTGCGCCAGCTAAAGGAGATGGTTTTCCGAGTTGTATTTCAACGGCCTCTTGATTGCTTGCAATCAAATTGAGTTGATTGGGTTTGGCTTCAGAAATATCTTTGATCATTTGGTACATGGGCTGTTCCAAATTCAAAGCTTTTTTATGAAATGCAAAGGTTTTAGGATTTGCATACAAGACCGGCACACAATAGTCGAACAATAAGGGCGTGGTAAAGGCTTTCAAAATTACTTCCATACCAACCCCATTTGGGTCGCCTTGTGTTATACCAATTATTGGTTTTTTCATGTTCAATTATTTTTGACTTAACTGGGTTAAAAAATCAATCATTAATCTGACACCAACACCTGTTCCACCTTTTGGTTTATAGGCATCAACAGCATGATTAAAGGCAGGCCCTGCAATATCAAAATGCATCCAAGGATAGTCGGTAAAATGTTCCAAGAATTTGGCTGCACTGATTTGTCCGCCCTCGCCTTTACCTAAATTGGTCATATCAGCAATATTGGATTTAAGTTCATCTGCATATTCTTGCCATAATGGGAACTCAACCAATCGCTCAAACACAGAGTAACTGCTCTCAAATACTTTGTTTTTTAGATTGTCATTGGCCTTGCACATAAAGGCAGTTGCATATGGGCCAATAGCTCTTTCGGCAGCACCTGTTAATGTTGCAAAATCACAGACCAATTCTGGATTCAATTTCTTGGCATAATGCAAGGCATCTGCTAAAATCAATCGACCTTCTGCATCGGTGTTCAGCACTTCAACAGTCGTACCATCGTACATGGTAATCACGTCGCCAGGTGCGTAACTGTTTTCGCCTATCCAATTATCTGTGGCTGGCACTAAACCAATCACATGGAGATTCATTTTTAAACTAGCAACTGCGTGCATCACCGCCACAACGATGGCAGCACCTGCCATATCGCATTTCATGTGATCCATACTCATTGGGGTAGGCTTTAAGCTCAAACCACCAGTATCATACACAACACCTTTGCCCACCAAAACAATAGGTTTTTTATTCTTAGCCTGCTTAGGCTTGTATTCCATAATGTTAAAAGTTGGAGGGGTTTTACTGCCTTTGTTAACGGCCATTAATCCGCCCATTTTTTGAGCATTGATTTTCGATTCGTTCCATACTTCAACATCGAAACCAGCTTGTTTGCCAATTTTTTTGAATGCCTCAGACAATTGAACCGCATTCAAATGACTTTGAGGTTCATTCACTAAGTTTCTAGCCATGTAAGTGGCATCAATCACAGTGTTCAAATATTGAATTTGTTTGTCTGAAATGTCATTGCCAAGTATGTTCACATGTTGCAAAGCATTGGCTTGCTTATCTGGAGCACTAAAATATTTAATGAATTGGTAGTTGGCCAAAACCAAACCTTCAGCCAAAGCCAAAGACAAGCTGTCATCAAAAGAGGCAATTGTTACTTCCTCTATTTTGTGCTCGTTTAAAATCTGGCAACATTTAGCCCCTTGTTTTCTGAGCTTTTCAGACAGTTCCCAAGACATTGAATCCGATACAATCACTACAATTTTGATTTGTTTGCCATTGTTCAAATACAAGTGTTGTCTTTTGTCTTTTTGAGCTTCATGCAGCATTTTAAGTTCATCGGCGTTTAAAAACGGCGAACTTTTAGCTTGCGATTTCACCAATACAATTAAAGCTTGATTGGTTTTGAGTTTGTTAATTGCTGTTACGAATTTCATTTTGCACTATGCTATTTTGACTAAACAATACTCTTTTTTACCCTTTTGAGCTAAGATGTATTGTCCGTTGATTAAATCATTTTCATTGACGATATGGTCTACTTCGTTGACCTTATTTTTATTAATGCTGATGCCATTGGCTTGCAACATTTTTCTGGCTTCTGTTTTACTTGGTAACAATTGTATTTTCTCACTTAAAAAATCCACAATATTAATACCAGCCATTAACTCCGACTTGGCTATGCTTGCTTGAGGAACGCCTTCCATGGCTTCTAATAAGGTTGCTTCATCAAGGGTTTGCAACTCTTCTTTCGTGCCTTTACCGAATAGTATCTCGCTGGCTCTTACGGCATTGTTGTATGCCTGCTCACCGTGTACACGAATGGTCACTTCTTTAGCCAATTCTTTTTGTAAAAGCCTTGACTCAATGGCTTCAATTTCTGCTTTGGATTTTAAACTAAAGATGCGAATGAATTGTTTCACATCTTCGTCTGATGCCCTTAACCAAAACTGGTAAAAAGCATAAGGCGAGGTGCGTTTAGGATCTAACCAAATATTACCGCCCTCCGTTTTGCCAAACTTGGTACCATCGGCCTTTTTGATCAATGGCGTAGTAAGCGCAAAGGCTTCACCGTCACCAATTTTTCTGATCAACTCCGTACCTGTTACGATATTGCCCCATTGGTCGCTTCCGCCCATTTGCAATTGCACGCCTTGGTGTTTATTCAAATAATAAAAATCATAGCCTTGCACCAATTGGTAACTGAATTCAGTAAATGACATCCCATTAGCCAACCGCATTTTAACACTGTCTTTAGACATCATGTAATTCACTGTGATGTGCTTACCAACATCTCTTATAAAATCTAAAAACGAAAAGCCTTTAAACCAATCGTAATTATTGACTATTTCAGCACTATTAGCACCACAATCAAAGTCCAAGAATTTTTCAAGTTGAGCCTTTTGACAAGCCAAATTGTGCATCAAAATATCTTCGCTTAACAAATTGCGCTCTGCGCTTTTTCCACTTGGATCGCCTACCATTCCGGTAGCACCACCAACTAAAGCAATAGGCTTATGCCCTGCATTTTGAAAATGTAATAGGGTCATGATTTGCACCATATTGCCCACCCCAAGTGAATCTGCAGTCGGATCAAATCCAATATAGCCTTTCACCATCTGACTGTTTAACAAAGCTTCAGTGCCAGGTGTAATGTCTTGGATCATATTTCTCCAACGGAGTTCTTCAACAAAATTATATTTGGGTGACATGCTAGAATCTTGAGTTGCGCAAAGATAATCCAAAATGTGCTTACTCAACACTGATTTATTTACAATCCTGAATAATTCAGTATGTTTGTTCTCTGAATGAATTTTTTAGCCCATTACCACTTCTTTAAAACAACAGATAATGAACACAATTTAGGGCTTATTTTTCCTGATTTATTGCACCATTTTTGTCAACAACATTACCCTCATCATGTGGAAGACAATTCAAATATATTCTATGGGTTTCACGAAGGTTGTAAGACCCATTTATTAGCGGATAAACACTTTCACAACTCTAATCATTTTAAACAGATCTTATCGCAGTTTAAAGCCCATTTAAACCATAAAGTCAATTGGCCACGCAAATGGTTTTTTAACCATGTTTTAGCAGAAATCTTGATGGATAGAATCATTCTTTTGAAAGCACCCAATGAAGCCTATGAAATGTATTCAGCTTTGCAAAGCATAGACCAATTGCGCTTGATCCAATTTTTAAATTCAATAGAGGCGAATCCTGCTATTTTCTTGCCTGCTTTTGAACGCTTTATAGCCGCAGCATTCATTAAACATTACGCCTCGCCAAAAGGCGTCAGCACTAGCCTTCAAAACCTCTACAAACGCGCAGGCATCGCCTATGCATTTACTGATGATGATAATCACATCATACACGAGGAATTGAACAGCTTGCAGGCCATTGTGGAAGAAAATTTAAGCCCTATTGTAGAAGAGCTTGCCCAAATCAGCGATATTCGCATTTGAATTCAATGAAAAGTATTTGGCTATTTGTAATGACCTTTTGTACGCTTGAAGCTTCAATGGCTCAAAGCAGCAAATACAGTAATGAATTCTTGCAAATTGGCGTTGGTGCAAGGGCTATGGCCATGGGTGGTGCGGCTGTTGCATCAAGTAAAAACATCTACGCTGGCTATTGGAATCCTGCGGCATTAACCCACTGTAAAAGCAAATCAGTCGCCTTAATGCATGCTGCTTATTTTGCAGGCATTGCCAACTACGATTATGGCGCTTGGGCAAGCCCTACAGGCAAATCATCGACTATAGGCATACAATTCATCCGCTTTGGCATTGATGGCATCGCCAATACTTATGATTTAATTAAAAACGGGGAGATTGATTATTCCAGGGTAAGCTCCTTTAATACCACAGATTTTGCCGCATTAATAAGTTACGCCAAACCCATTACCATTCGAGGCAAAAAAGCTTTAGAAGCCAGCTTAGGCGGCAATGTTAAATTCATCAAACGCAGTATTGGCCCGTTTGCTAAAGGCAGTGGCTTTGGCATTGATTTGGCCTACCATGTGCACAACAAAAAGAAACTTTGGGACTTTGCTATAGTTTTAAGAGATGCGACTTCTACTTATAATAGCTGGCAATACCATTTTACAGACAATCAAAAATACATTTTGGCTGCAACCAATAATGTGATACCAAAACAATCCATCGAACTGACTTTACCAAGATTGTTTTTGGCCTACGCTAAAACTTGGCAAAAGAACGATTGGGACTTTTTATTGGAAGCTAATTTGTGTACCACCTTTGATGGTGAACGCAATACGTTTATTCACAACAAAGCCTTTAGTACAGATCCTAATGTAGGTTTGGAAATTGCCAAACACATCAACGATGACAATGCCTTCTTTATACGTCTTGGTTGTAATAATTATCAAACTTTTCAATTGAACGGACATCAAAGCCGATCAGTCATGCCCCATGCAGGCATAGGCTTGGCCTTAGGCCCATTTCAAATCGATTATGCCTTAACCAATTTAGTGGCATTGAGCAGCCAATCTGCGAATTTATACAGCAATATTTTTTCATTGAAATTTGATATTGACAAAGAAAAGACAAGCAAACAATAGGTTTTAAATGCCATTTAGATTAATTTCGCAGGCCTTTAAGCAATGTCTTCTTTTTTAAAAACTTTACAAGAACGTTGGCACTTACAATCTGTTAAGCAAGTACTGATCATCCTTTTGGTGTTTGCTTGCACCGGCAGCAGCGTGATTTTGCTTAAACACAGTTTTGGCATTAGCAATCAATCTCCAGGCAATGTGCGTTTGATTTTCTATATCGCAGTCCTCCCAATATACAATGTATTATTGTTGGGCTATGGTTTTCTTTTTGGGCAATTCAAATTTTTCTTTGAGTTCGAAAAGCGCTTTTTTAGCCGCTTAAATCCTTTTAAAAAAAAATCAAAATGAAACTTACAGAACAAGCTGTTTTAGACGCCTTAAAACATGTTGACGATCCTGACCTAAAAAAGGATTTAGTCAGCTTAGGCATGATCAGAAATATCGCGATTGACAACAATCAATTGCGTTTTTCAGTGTTTTTAACAACGCCTGCTTGCCCAATGAAAGCGCATATTGAATTGGCTTGCAGAAATGCCATTCAACATTTTATTGGACCAGATATTCAAGTACAAATTGAAATGACAGCAGAAGTGACTGGTCAATCCAAAATTGCAGAGGCATTACCTGGCATTAAAAACACCATAGCCATAGCAAGTGGCAAAGGTGGCGTAGGCAAATCAACTGTGGCAGCTGGCTTAGCAATAGTATTAGCTGAAAGCGGCGCCAAAGTAGGCATTTTGGATGCTGATATTTATGGTCCTTCTATCCCTTTATTATTTGGTGTAGAAAATGCCATAGTGGAGATGGACTTAGTGGAAGGAAAAGAACTCATGAGGCCGATTGATGCCCACGGCATCAAATTGTTTTCTATTGGATTTTTATCTAAACCCAATGAAGCAATCGTTTGGCGCGGCCCTATGGTATCATCCGCTATCAAACAATTTATGCATGGTGTTAACTGGGGTGCATTAGATTATTTAATAATTGATTTACCTCCAGGCACCGGAGACGTGCAATTAACCTTAGTCCAAAACCTTCCTTTAAGTGGTGCGGTGATTGTGAGCACGCCTCAAAAATTAGCTGTTGCTGATGCATCAAGAGCCTGCTCAATGTTTGAATTACCTGCGGTGAATGTACCAATTCTAGGTTTGGTAGAAAACATGGCCTACTTTACACCAAATGATCAACCTGAAAAGCAGTATTATCTGTTTGGAGAGGGCGGCAAAAACCAATTACTTGAACAACATCAAATCAGCTTATTAGGGAGTTTACCCATTCAAACACAAGACCAATCTGAAAAAAGCATTTACACTTCTAAAAATGTAAAATTTTTTACTGAAATTGCGGGCAATTTAGTGAGGTCTTTGGCCATCAATAACAAAGTATAATATCAATGAGTAACGAACGCTTAGTTAAAATTGAAGACGCTTTAAACACCGTCAGACCTTTTTTAAAAATGGATGGTGGCGATGTTGAATTTGTAAACATTGATGAGAATCAAGTGGTCACTTTGAGGTTATTAGGCGCCTGCAGTGGTTGCTCTATGAGTCAAATGACTATGAAAGCTGGGATTGAGGAAGCCATCAAAAAAGCCCTACCAGAAGTAAGCTCGGTAGTGGCTATTGATTAATATTGAAACACTTTTCGCAACGGGGTTCGTAATGGTTCTCTGCCCCAATTAATACCAGCACATGGTTTTGTGTCATTCTGTAACTGTATTCTGCATCTGCTCCGCATTGTTGACAAACAGCTTTTAAATGGTGCTTGTGATGAGCCATTTCAATCAGATTAGGAATGATGCCAAAAGGTCTGGCTCGGTAATCTTTATCCAATCCTGATACAGCTATGTCAATTCCTTTGTTAAGGTAACGGCGTAGTTCACTCAAAATTAATTTGTCAAAAAATTGAGCTTCATCAATAGCGATTAATTTGGTAAAAGGGCTTATTAAATCTTGTAATTCCATGCCAGAACTATAGGCAATGCAGTCATGCACTTTACCATCGTGAGTTGCGATTTTATCTTTTCCAGCTCGGAAATCAATTTCTGGTTTTAAGACAATGAACTCGTTGGGTTTTAATTGGCGTTGGCTGATGTAATCAATCAAGGCAGTCGTTTTGCCTGAAAACATACAACCATAAAACACTACTAATTCACCGCTTTGACTCATAACAACTACGATTTGGTTCAGCTACAAAAATATTGAATAATTTGTTCTCAGCTGTATAAAAAATTACTTAATATTGAATCCATATTTCTGACCAATACCATGAGATCTGTACCCCAACTAATTGCTCAAATTGAAGCGGCTTACAAACAAATTGAAAACAAAGAAAACATCGAATTCAATAAAGCCATTATGAGACAATCTTGTATAGACTTGTTTCATAGCGTTGAAAAACTTGGATTAGAAAAGGGTCAATACCCCATTCCAGGACTTAGATTGGATAGCCTCATTATGGAAGAACCTACTACTGAAATTCAAGCGACAGCAATTATTGAACCTGTATCAGAAACCATTATTGAAACAGTAGCTGAGCCAATTATACAAGAACAAGCACCTGAAGTCCAAGAAAACATTGTTCAAGACATACCTGAATCAATCATTGTTGAAGCATCTCACCCTATAAAAGAGACCACTACTGAAACGCCTATTCCCTTGGTTGAGAAACTCAATAAGGCAAAAGAAGCAGCCGTTAATGTGGTTGACAAACAAAAAGAAACCCCAATTGCTGACTTAAGCAAAGCCATTTCAATCAGTAAAAAATTTGAATTCATCAATGCCTTATTTGATGGCCAAGCCGAATTGTACAAGAACAGTATCCAAACCATCCAAACAGCTAAATCTTATGATGATGCCACTCAATATATTGAAGCCAATATCAGTGGTCAGTTCAATTGGAATGAACAAGAAAAATTGGCTGCTGAATTTTTTAGTTTAGTGAGAAGACGCTTCTTATAATTTAATATTAATTACTTTTATGATCAACTGGCATAGTGTTCCTATAGCCAGGTTATTGATTCCCCTGACTTTTGGTTTTGTCGTTGGCTATTATGCTCAAGAGTCTTGGCCTGCCTTTTTTTGTATTATTGGATTTGCCCTCATTGCGGCGGCTCTATCGATTTATTTAAAACCACTCACACTAAAAGCGTTTTGGCAATCTGTTTGTTGGCAATCGCTCATTGTACTATCTGCGGCTGTATTGATTCAATCCAAGCAAAGTCGATGGGCTTTCAGACATTATGTAACAGCCAAAGAGTCCAGCTATTGGGTCATTGAAACGCGTGAATGGGTAAAAGTAAAAGACGAACAACAAGTGCTAACGGCAGAGGTAAAAGCTATTTGGCAAAACAATCAATGGGAAAGATTTAGGGGGAAAATCAGGATAAAATGCCCTTTAAAATTAAAACATATAGCCGCTGATGGGCGATGGTACATGATTGAAGCAAAGGGCATTAAGCCGTCTCGAAAAAAAGGTTTAAATGCTTGGATGAGACAAAACAACTTAGCCGATATTCTTCTGATAAAAGCCATTAGACCCTTGAGCCAAAAAGCATTTCATTTGCATTTAACGCATCAGATGAGTCAATGGGTAGTAGGCTCGTTAAACCCCTATTTTGACAAAGATATGAAAGGCATAGTTGCGGCAATACTCATTGGCAACAAAGACAATGTAGCAACATCAACCATAAAGCTGATGCAAACAACTGGCACTTTACATGTATTAGCAGTGAGCGGCATGCATGCTGCAATACTTTTTAGTCTCTTAAGTTTCGGTTTAAAAAGCTTAAAAAAGCATCGCCTGGGCATTGGTGTTTATTATCTAGTATGCCTCAGTGTTTTGTGGCTGTATTGTTTCATGACGGGTGCCTCGGCCTCCGTATTAAGAGCAACGGTGATGTGTACATTGGTAATAATAGCTGAAGCGCTCAACAGAAAAGGCCAAGCCACTAATACGCTTTTGGCCACTGCTGTTTTAATGTTAATTAGCAATCCCTTTACTTTATTTGAGATAGGATTTCAATTGTCTTTCACTGCTGTATTAGGCATTTTATTGGTCTACCCTATAGTACAAAGTTTGTATGCACAACATAATGGCATTAAAAAATGGCTGCTTGATAGCGCTAATATGAGTATTTCTGCTCAGTATTTAAGTTCTGAAATTGCTTGGTTCTATTTTCTTCAATACCCAGTATACAGTGTATTTGCCAATCTAATTATAGTGCCTTTGTATTCAGTCTTATTGATTGCACTGTTAATTTGCATACCCCTCATTTATTTTAAATCTATTCTAGCTTGTTTAGCAAAAGCAATAACATGGATCATTCAATTTGGCAATCTAATAATGGGCAATATCTGTCAATGGCCTTTTGCTGTGTATAGATTTAATTCAAGTTCAATTGTTGAATTGACTTTACTTTATCTGATGGCAATAGTCTTATTCATTGGCTTCTCTAAAAAAAAAATCAAAGTTTTACAACTTGGCTTAGTGGGTGTATTCGTTTTTTTATTCTGGAAACAGTTCTTAGAGAATTATTTTACCCATTTAAGCAATTTGTAAAATGCTTTTATTTTATTATTTGACCTTTTGTTGACAATTTTAAAAAACATAGCATAAAATGTTGGTATTTTAGTCAAACGACCATAATAAGCCATTTTTCGATACCACAAAACAATTCATCGAAACGAGTTAAGTAACTGACTATCAATGTTAAATATTTATCGGCGAGTGTAATTACTATTTATTTTATCTTATATTAAAATTGTTCAAAGTATATTTTTTTAACGACAAAGGGTGGTTTTTTTGGGGATGTACTGCAAATATTTTTCGGTTAAAATTTGGTGTTTCAAAAATCATTTTTATATTTGGAGGGTTAAAAAAAGAACAATACAATATAAATTCTATTTCATTATGAGAAAAATTTACCAACCAAAACGATTCCTCAGAATGGTATTCTTACTACTCTGCACGGGATTCATGAGCTCTGCATTTGCGCAGTTGTCTGGTACTTACACCATTGACGGCACGCAAGCAACTGCTGGTACTAACTATCAAACATGGTTAGCCTTCAGAAATGCTATCACAACAAGTGGTGTGAGTGGACCAGTTACTGTTAACGTTATGACTGACGAAACCAGTACCTCACAAATCAGCTTTGGCGCAATCACTGGTGCATCATCAACCAACACTGTAACCATTAATGGTAATGGCAAATTCTTGTCAGTGT
>JAURIG010000033.1 GCA_030832905.1 Bacteroidota bacterium | reverse complement strand
AGCCTATTTTCGTTGGTTTGAAGCGCATTTTAACCATATTTCTCTTTTTCTTGCCATTGGTCTCATTTGCACAAAAGACCAATTCAGGGACAGAATTTTGGATGGGCTTTATGGAAAACTACGTGACCTCTGGGCACTCCTTGCGCTTATACATTTCATCCAGTTACAACAGCAAAGTATACATTACTGTGCCAAGGTTAAATTATGCTGACACTTTAATCGTTCCTAAAGACAGTGTTCGCATTGCCTACATGCCGCCCAACTATGGTGAAAACTTAGCCTATGACAGCATAGACAACAAAGGCATTCACATCGTTTCAGATTATCCGATTACGGTTTCGGCTATGAACTTGAGTGCTGCCACTACTGATGCCAGCATTGTTTTACCCTTAGTGAATATTCCTTTCAGTGCGACTTATACTGTAGGCAATCCTAATCCATCGCTCAATCAAATTTTATTGGTTGCTAGTTCAGATTCCACATTGGTAAGCATCACTCCAGTCAATTCATTGAGCAAAAACACTAAACGCCCTACCACTGGCACCTATACCATTACTTTGCAAAAAGGCCAGACCTATCAAACAGGCTCTACGTCTAGCATAAGTGGCACTGTTGTAAAAGTATTAAGCAAAAGCAAAGTGGCTGTTTTTTCTGGCGATAGATGCAGCAATTGGCCATGCGGAGCTTGTGACCACCAATATGAGCAAGTATTGCCAACAGATGTGCTTGATACGGCCTATTGTGCTGCGCCTCATTTCGGACACACCAATGGCTATTATTTAAAACTAATTCCCTTAGACACTTTTACCAATTTAAAAGTAAACGGGGTAAGCTATAACAATGTGTCGCGTAAATCGCCTTTGGTGATCAATGTAAAGGGAGATAGCGGATACTACGTGAGTGGCAATAAACTGTTTCACTGTTATCAATTTTTAAAAGGTGGCGGCTGTAATGGCTACATTACCAGCAGTTATGGCGACCCTGCTATGTTAGATGTGATAAGCACCAAACATTTAGGTCAATCTGTATTGTTTAGCACGGTCAACTCTACCAATTTACGCGATCATTTTGTGAGCATTGTGATTAAAACCACGGCCAAAAACAATGTTTATCACAACAAAACAAAAATCGATTCCTCTGAATTCAAACCTTTCCCCTACGCCAGATCTTATTCCTATGCAGAATTAAAAATCAACGATGGGGTACATTTATTAGAGTCTAATGATGGGTTATTGGCCTACTCTTATGGCATTGGCTTTTATGAATCCTATTTGTATTTAGCTGGCTTTAATTTACCCAATTTTGATTTGGATTTTGCTGATTCTGTGCTTCAATACGATTGCAAAAATCAAAAAATCAAGATGCAATTTAGGGCCAAGTCAAGTACAACGCTTAAAAAATATACTTGGTATTTTGGCGACAACACGACCGGCACAGGCAACCCGATTAGCCATGTATACAATAGTGTTGGCTATTACACTGTAAAATTAGTAGGCGAAGATTTTAGTGGCAAAAAAGATTCCGTCACCAAAAAGGTTAAGGTCAATTGGCCTGATTTCGATCCGGTTCGCAATAAGATCATTTGCGGTATGGATACAGTGACGTTTGAAGAAAAGAATCCTTTTTTTGCTAACTTTAAATGGCAAGACAGCAGCAGCAACCGTTACTTAAAAGTATGGGGCAACAAAAGCGTTTGGGTTAAAGCAACAGACACGTCTGGTTATTGCCATTTTGTTGATACTGGAGTAGTCGCCAAGATTGATATCCTTTCCAATTTAAGAGTAGATTCTTTAGACAAATGTTTTAAGATGAATGCCTTCAGATTCAGAGATTCTTCTAAAATATTTGCAGATCAAATTGAACACAAAGCTTGGGTATTTAATTTCAAAACCTATTGGGACACAGATGACATAACCGTTCATTTTCCTATGCCTGGTAAGTACAAAGTCTATTTTGATGTTTACACCAAGGTGGCTAATTGTAAGGCGCGTTACCCTATAGATGTAACTGTACACCCAACACCTAAAGCCTTTGCTAGAGCCAAGGGTGAAGATTTCTGCTCGAATCGCCCAATCTTTTTGTATGATAGCTCTAAAATAGTTACTGGCCGAATAGCAAAAGTTAAGTGGTTATTTGATGATAGCAGCACCATTACTAGTGATTCCAACAAAACATTTGCGACGCTAACTTATGACAAAACCAAAGGGGATATTATTCGTTTTTACAGACATATAGCCATTTCGGACCATGGTTGTACAGACACTGCATTGTATGCTGTCAATGTGTGGCCAAAACCAACAGTAAACTTTACCTTGTCGCCGAATGATACAATAAAGTGTTTGCCTAATGCCCGATGGACCTATACCAGTACAACACAAGTTGAAGTAGATACTTTTGCCTTGTTTTGGAATGCAGGCAATGGCACAAAAGGCACAAACTACAATCTTAGAAACATTCGCTACAACAGCCCTGGCAAATACCCTGTCAAATTAGTCGCCAAATCACCCTATGGCTGTAATGATTCCATGGTTAAAATCATTGAAGTTTTACCAAAACCTATCGCTCAATTCAGCGTAATAGACTCAGCGCAATGCTTAAATAACAATGCCTTTGTAGTTAAAGATTCCTCAATTGGCAATTATTTAAAATACAATTGGACATATGACCAAAACAGCAGCGATACTGGCAAAACACCAAAAGCTAAAACCTTTAGCACATTTGGCTTACACAGCATTCAACTCAATATTAGTTCTCCAGTAGCCGGCTGTAACGACTCTGTAATAAAATGGGTGACCGTTCAAAAACCACCAACAGTAGCCTTTAATATTAACAATGATACCCAATGTTTAATTGGCAACCGATTTACCTACACTAACAATAGTACTTTATACCAAGGTTTGTTGAGCACTGATTGGTTCAACAATAATTTATTCATTGGCAATTCTTCTACCATTAACAATTTTCAGTACAATGCTTCAGGATCTTATACAATTAAACTGATTGTAACAGACTCTGCTCAATGTAGAGATTCCCTCAGTCAAGTGATTAGAGTCAATGACAAGGCACTAACAGGTATAGCTATTAACGACAGCATACAATGTATTGGCAAAGCTAAATTTGTCTTAAAAACCACTAACCCAGGCGCCGATCAAAAAGCGTTTAGAGTTGATGGGAATTTAACTCAATCAGGTGTTAAAGATTCATTGGTCGTGCAAGGACTATCTGCAGGAAAACACAGTATCAGTATTATTCAAACAACTGACAATGGCTGTCAAGACAGCGCTAAAGGGTATGTATATGTATTAAATCCACCAAAGGCTCAACTTAGCATTAACCAAGACAGTCAGTGTATCAATCAGCAGCGATTTGTTCTATACAACCAATCATTCCAAGGTGTTGATCCAATTCAAAATATTAGCTTTACCTGCAATCAATTAAGCTATTTCTCTAAAGACAGTGTGGTTTTACCCAACTTTGTGAGCATTGGCAAATACCCTGTAAAACTTGTCATCAAGAGTCTTGAACAATGTGAAGACAGCACAAGTATGGACATTACAGTGCTTGATTTACCCCTAGCTCAAATTATTGGCGACACCATTTGTTTGTATCAGAATGCCCAATTAAGCGCTCAAACCTTAAAAGGCAATATCCAAACTTGGCAATGGCAATTAGGCGATGGCAACACCGCTTCTATTCAAAACCCAATTCACGCCTACAATAGCACTGGCTGGTTCAATGTGCAAGTGAATTATCAAGACCAATTTGCGTGTAAAAACCTAAGTAGCCTCAACAATGCTGTTTTGGTGCGCGGACTGCCAAATGCGCAATTCAATTACACCGCTACTGATGTCGGCATCAATCAAATTCAATTGTTCTTTAATGCCATTCAGAAAGGGTATCCAAACTATTTCTGGAGCTATCCAAACAATCAAATCTCAAATAAAGACACACATACCTTAGTGATTGGCGAACGACTTAAAGGCTACACAAGATTAGTGGTCAGAGATGGCTTTGGTTGTATAGACAGTTCAAGCCAGTATTTAGATTTATTCCCTAACAACTTCAATGTATATGTTCCAAATGCCATTTCCGTGAACAAGGATGGTTTAAACGATGTGTTTAAAGTATTTGGTATTGGTGAAGTCTTGAATTTTAAAATGATGATCTACAATAGATGGGGCGAAACCATCTACACAGGCAATGATGCTAAAAGTGGTTGGGATGGCAGTTATCAAAACGAAATGGTTCCAGAAGGCGTATACGCGTATTGGATTGAATTCAGTTACTTCGATCACAAAACCTATTCTTTTAGAGGCACCCTTACAGTTTTGAAATAGGGATAAAATATGGATAAAGGTCAGTCATTTTATCCAAATTCTGTTTTACATTTGCGACAGCATTTTTAACCACAACACATTTATGAAAGTTACAGTAGTAGGCGCCGGAGCCGTAGGAGCAACTTGTGCAGACAACATTGCCCGCAAAGAACTTTGTTCTGAATTGGTATTATTAGACATCAAAGAAGGCATCAGTGAAGGCAAATCACTTGATCTTTTTCAAACATCTTCATTGCTGGGTTTTGACACCAGAATTGTTGGCAGCACCAATGATTATTCTAAAACAGCCAACAGTGATGTAGTGGTTATCACCAGTGGTATTCCGCGTAAACCTGGCATGACTAGAGAAGAATTAATAGGCACCAATGCTAGCATTGTTAAAGGTGTTACTGAAAATATTTTGAAGTATTCTCCTAATGCGATCATCATCGTGATCAGCAATCCTATGGATACTATGACTTACCTAGCACTTAAATCAAGTGGCCTACCTAAAAACAGAATCATTGGCATGGGTGGCATCTTAGACAGTGCGCGTTTTAAATGTTATTTATCTTTAGCAACAGGTGCTTCAACCAACGATATTCACGGTGTAGTAATTGGTGGCCATGGCGATACAACTATGATTCCATTAACCAGATTAGCTACCATTAATGGCTTACCAGTAAGCGAACAATTAGATGCTGATACTTTACAAAAAGTAGCTGCAGACACTATGGTCGGTGGTGCTACATTAACAGGTTTGTTAGGCACTAGTGCATGGTATGCTCCTGGTGCTGCTGGCGCTGCATTAGTAGAAGCCATCGTTAGAGACGAAAAGAAAGTAATGCCATGTTGTGTATACTTAGAGGGCGAATATGGTCAAAACGATATTTGCATGGGTGTACCAGTAGTGATTGGCAAAAACGGTTGGGAAAAAATCATTGACTACAAATTGACAGAATCTGAACAAGCTGCTTTCAACAAATCAGCAGAGGCAGTAAGAAACATGAATGCTGTATTGTCTACTACTGCTTAATTAAAACCAATATCATTTATAAAGGGCCCAAGTGGCCCTTTTTTTATTGCCATCCATTTTGACCTATCAAAGGCACAAAACTAAACTGATCTAATACCTCAGTTTTGAATTGTGTGGCATCGAGCTTGGTCAATTTAACCATTTTTAAAGCTTGATTGTCTTGACCAACTGGTATGACTAAGATGCCACCAATGGCCAACTGATTGGCCAATGCCTTGGGTACCGAAGGCGCCCCAGCTGTTACGATTATTTTATTAAAGGGGCCATGTTCAGGCAACCCTTTTGTACCATCGCCTATAAAAGCATTAACATGGATATTTAATCCGCAGTGTTGATTGATAAGGGCTATGGTCTTCAGTGCTTTGTTTGACAAAGAAGCATGTCTTTCTATGGTATAGACATTAGCGCCGCACATGGCTAATGTGGAACCTTGATAACCACTGCCTGTACCAATTTCTAAGACCTTATCGTTTGCTTGTATAGAAAGTAACTGGGTTTGATAAGCCACAGTATAAGGCTGAGAGATGGTTTGATCTTCTCCTATAGGGAAAGCCTTATCTTCATAAGCATGTTGTTCAAATTCCAAAGGCAGAAAATAATGCCTTGGCAATTGCGACATGGCGTTTAGTAAGGCCTCGTTGTGAATGCCCTTGCGCTTTAATAGCTCTACTAACTGCAGTCTCAACCCCTTGTGTTTGTATGTGTCTTGATAATTAAGCAAAGTCGAATTGTATGGTCTTTAGTACACGGTTAATAACAAAATGATGCTGCAAATAAGCAACTTATGCATTTTTGTACAAAATTTATTTGGACACAGTTGTTAAAAATTAAAGTAGGCATAGCTGGTGAATCTGAGGCGATCAAACAATACTTGCCTTACCTTCAATCTCAAGAATCCTTTGAGATTGTTGGCAGTTTCGACAGCAGTGTAGCTCAAAACTTTGAGGCCTTTTACGGACTGTCTCCTTTTACAGATTTCATTGACAGAACAGATGCGATTGTATTTTGTGGCAAACAACACCACAACCTATTTGATTTGTTGTCAGAGTGTATTAAAGCCTCTAAACACATTCTGTTTGAAAAATTCCCTGATTTAAATTTCACAGAATTAAGCCTGCTAAACAAATATAAGTCTGAAGCAGATACCCAATTTTACATCAGTAATATCTTTGGTTTAGCTTGTACTTATACGACTGCTCGTCAGTTGGTATCAAAACCTAGTTTCGTTCAGTACCTCATACAAATCCCATTTAATACCCCCTTTAATGACGCCTCAAACCAGGCTTTATTAAACGAAAGCATTGACATGGTATTGAGGTGTGTGAATTCCCCAATCAACAAAGTAAAAATTGACCAACAGTATATCTTTAATCAAAGTCCTGATGAAGTTAAACTACACATCACTTTTGACAACAAAGCCAATGCTGAGATCATTATGAACCATGTGAGTTTGTCTGCCAGTCAAACACTCACCTTGTATCAAAAAGGTAAAATCATAAAGGCCAATATTGATCAATTACAGGTTGAAGAAACCAAATTAGACATTCATATGTCTCACCAATTGCCATTTGATGACCCGAATGCGTCTCAAACGGCTGTTGCACAAAACATGAATACCTGTGAAAAAAAAATCATGTATTTCGATGTTATTCAGAAAGATTTAATGAATTTTGTTGATTGTATAAACAACCGTGTTTCGCCATTAGTATCGCTCGAAGAAGCCATGAGTGTATACAATGTGATGCAACACCTAACCTACAGTCAACATGAAACCTTGGTGTAATTCCATTCTAAGTTTAGCCTTTATTTGTCTAATATTACTGAATGCTTGTGATAAAGAACAAGAGCCTGTGCCGGCATATATTCACATTAAGCATTTTAGGTTTAGCAGCAATACAGGCCAAGGCTTAAACACTTCAGATATTACCAGTGTAAAGGTCTTTGTGAATGGCAGTGAATTAGGCAATTATGAATTACCTGCTACTTTGCCAGTCATCGCAGAAGGCAAATGTGCCATAATGCTTTTGCCAAACATCAAAGAGAATGCGTTGTCGTCTAATCAAAAGTACTTCAAGCCTTACACGCCCTATTACGACACTGTCGTTTTAGAAAAAGGATTAATTGATACCATTCAGCCATCAAGCACTTATAGAAGTAATACCACTTTTAAATGGTTAGAAGATTTTGAAGACCAAACCATTAGTACCATTCCTAGTGGGTCTAACAATGTTAAAGATTCGTTTATCTGTATTTCTACAACAACACCAGGTGTCAACCAACCCTTTATTGGTTCTAAGTATTGTGGTTTTATCCGATGTAAAAGCGATAGTTTTTTGGTGTTTGAGCGCTGTAATTTAAACAGCTTTAACGATCTACCTTATTTGGGCACAGATGTGTATGTTGAGTTAGACATCAAATGCAATGTGGCATTTCAGGTTGGCGTATACACCTATCCTAACGGCATTGACATTGACCAAAACCCTGTAATGGTTATCAACCCAACCAATGGTGTTTGGAAAAAAATATATGTGAATTTAAAACCGCAAATCGGTGATTTAAATGCAGGCACTGCCTTACGTTTGTTCTTCGGTTTCTATAAAGACAGCGGCGACACTGAAGAGAAATTTGTATATTTGGACAATCTGAAATTGGTCTACGTTAATTAACCCTGTGAACACCACCAAACAAACCACATACTATGTTATTTCTGATATTTTAAGCGCAGCCATAGCTTGGTTTTTGCTCTTTTGGTTCAGAAAAACATATATAGACACCGCCCACATCGACTATCAAATCCCTTTTGAACAAGATGCAAAATTGAAATTGGGCATGGTAGTTATTCCGTTGTTTTGGCTGACCATTTATTATTTCTCTGGCTTTTACCGCAACATATTTAGACGCTCTCGTTTAAGAGAACTTAAGCAAACGCTTTACACTTCTTTTTTGGGTACCTTGGTGTTATTCTTTGCTTTACTTCTAGATGACCACGTTAACGATTATACAGCTTATTACAGAACCTTTTGCTTGTTATTGAGTTTACAATTGGGCTTAACGTATTTGGGCAGATTCATCTTATCAAGCATTACCAATGCTAAAATTCAAAAACGCATATGGGGCTTTCCTAGTATATTAATCGGCTCTAATGAAAAAGCGCTTAAACTGTTTTTAGAACTCGAAAAAGCCAAGATTTCCAATGGGTTTCAATTCATAGGTTTTGTAACCATTAACGGAGAAGACACTTCCCTATTGAAACAACATTTACCCTTATTAGGCAATTACAATGAGCTTCCGAGATTGATACATGAACACAAAGTAGAAGAATTGGTCATTGCTATGGAAACCACTGAGCACGACAAACTCAACGCCGTGTTTACTACAGTTGAAAATGAAAATGTCTTCATTAAAATCATACCTGATATGTATTCGATTTTTACCCGCATGGTAAAGATGAATAACATTTTAGGGGCTGTGCTGATTGAAGTCGATTTTGAAGTAATGCCTGATTGGCAAAAGAATTTAAAACGGGTTTTTGATATTGTTTTTTCTTGCTTTGTATTGATACTTACCTCACCAATTTTGTTATTGATTGCTTTGGGCATCAAATTAAGCAGCAAAGGACCAATTCTATTTAAACAAGAACGCATTGGTTTAAAGGGCAAGCCTTTTCAAATCATCAAATTCAGAAGCATGCGCACTGATGCTGAATTGGCCGGACCACAATTGTCAAAAGAAAACGATCCTCGCATTACTAAAATTGGTTTGTTCTTGAGAAAAACAAGACTCGATGAATTCCCTCAGTTTTGGAATGTATTAAAAGGGGAAATGAGCATAGTAGGACCGCGTCCTGAAAGGGCTTATTTCATTGAGAAAATCATGGAAAAAGCGCCTTATTACAAGCGTTTACAAAAAGTTAAACCCGGCATTACCAGTTGGGGACAAGTTAAATATGGCTATGCAGAGAACGTTGATCAAATGATTGAGCGTTTGTATTACGATATCTTGTACATCGAAAACAATAGCTTAGCCCTTGATTTTAAAATCATGGCTTATACCATATTGATTATGGTACAAGGCAGAGGCAAATAATTAAGCCTTTTGTGCCACTGCTGCAGTCGCCACCAAATCTGTTAGACTTAATTCCAATGCTTTAGAACTGATGCCCGTTGATTTCGGATTGAACTGATGGGTTCTGATCAAGGCTTGTCTGACTATCTCCGATACATCTTTCAAAATGGCAATGTCAGATACTTCAGAACCTTGTTTCATTAAATAGGCGAATACTCTGGCCATACCACAGTTGGCTATGAAATCTGGCACTACAGCCGTGTGATTGTCCATGTATTCTGAAATAGGACCCATGAAAATTTCTTTATCAGCAAATGGTACGTTGGCGCCACAGCTTACCACTTCAACACCGGCTGCAATCATACGCTCAGCTTGGTTTTGAGTGATTAATCTTGAAGCTGCACCTGGAATAAAGATTTCCATTGGTAAATCCCAAATGCGGTTGTTCACTTCTTCAAAAGACAACATATCTGGATGTGAAAGGGCATTGCCTTCACGGGTTAAAAACAATTGTTTGATCTCTTCAAAGCTAAAGCCTTGTTCTTTGATCAAACCACCGTTGCGATCTATAATACCATTGATCAAAACGCCATGTTTGGCTAAATAAAAGGCGGCTGCTGCGGCCACATTGCCCCAACCTTGAATGACTGCAAACTTGCCATTCATGCTACCTCCCCATAATTCATAGTAGTGTCTTACTGCTTCAGCTACACCCCAACCTGTGATCATATCAGCAATGGTGTATTGGCTGGCTACTGAAGGCGAAAAACGCTCATCAGTGATTGGTAATACTACCCCTTGTTGTAAACGGCTAATGCTTTTTAATTTTTCTTCAGAAGAATAATTCAAATGGCCATTCACAATGCCTTCTTGAGGATGCAACAAGCCATTGGCTGCAGTCATTGGAATCACTTCGTGAATTTCATCAACGTTTAAATCTCCACCTGTTCCGTAATAATTTTTTAGCAAAGGTTGAACCGCTTTATACCAACGTTCCAAAACGCCTTTTTTGCGCGGATCAGCTGGGTCAAAGTTAATCCCTGATTTGGCGCCACCGATGGGCGGTCCACAAACAGAGAATTTAACTTCCATGGTTTTTGCTAAGCTTTCGACTTCACGTTTATCGAGGCCTTTGCGCATACGGGTTCCCCCGCCGGCTGCACCGTTTCTCAAAGAGTTAATCACTACCCAACCTTCTGCCTCAGTTTCGCTGTCTTTCCATTCAAATACAATTTCTGGACGTTTATTCTCAAATTTTTCTAGGAGTTTGCGCATAATTTTTAAAGGTGCAAATATACCACAATCGCATAAAAAAACAGACTGAATTCATAGTCTGTTATGGACTTAATTCAACAAAATTATTTTAAAATTTTATTGTTTGTTTTATATATTTGTATACTGCCCTTTATGCGTCCTATTATTGCTTACATATGGCTTGTCTTGTTAATTATACTTTTGTCCCCAATAAAACCATGGGCTCAAAACAGTATGGTAGGCGATGGTTTTGGCGGTCGTTTGTGGTATAAACCAGCTAACTACACTGTTGGCTCCTATTCTGCCTATACCATTTGTGGCGACTCACATCAGTTGTATGGATGGGGTGCCAATCACCACAGAGAATTAGGCGACGGCACCACAGTTCCCACTTCAACACCTGTTAAAGCCCTTGGCATGACCAATGTCAAGTACTATTCTACTGGTTATAATATGGGAGCTATAAAGTTTGATAGCACTGCATGGTATTGGGGCACTCCTGTTAGCAATTTGCCGGTTAAATTATTAGACAGTGTGAGGTTCTTAGATGCCGGTGCTCAAATGTGCGCCTTCGTTAAATACGATGGTACAGTTTGGTCTGTAGGCCGAAACCTTAACGGCATTTTTGGCAATGATACCATAACTACTACTGTATCAACTACTCCTCAAAAGGCTAAATACATCAATAATGCAGTGAGAGTGGCTGTTTCAAGAATAAACATGGCAATTTTATGTAGCGATGGTTCAGTTTGGATAACGGGTTCAAACTCAAATGGTGGCTTGGGCAATAAAAGCAATTTTTCAACCGTTGCCAAAGTTGCTGTCAAAAATCCAAAACTTAAGAAAATAGTTGATGTTAAAGGCACTTCTACTAATATCATTGCACTGGATAGCGCAGGTTATGTATACACCTGGGGGGCATCTACAGGTTTGGGTTTAGGGATTAATAACAAGCAAGATTCCGTTTCAAGAATACCTGGACTAAACAATATTGTGGCCATCTCCGGTTGTGATGACGGTTTTCATTTTTTAGCGCTTGACATCAATCACGATGTGTATGCTTGGGGCAACAATTATGGTGGCGCATTGGGGTCTGGCAATGGTGGCAGTGTTAATACACCAATTATAGTGGCTAAAGATGCCATCGACATTATGGCCGGCGAAACCTTTTCATACATGGTCAAAACCGATAATACTTTGTGGGCAACTGGCAAAAGCAATGGGGGCTCTATCTGGATGAACCGAAGTGATTCAACGCGTCTACAATTTACAGAAATTGATCCAACGGTACCTCCCCTCAACATGTGTAAGGTTTCTGCAGCTGTCATTAATTATTTTAGAATCTTGAGTCATTTGTGTGTGTATGATTCCGTTGCATTCGTTACCTATAAAAATGATAGCTTTTACAACTTTAATTGGGATTTCGGGGACGGTTCCGGCAGATTTTATGGTATATCTAAAAAACATAAATACGCTCAAACAGGCAAGTATACCGTAAAGCTTTTTTCAAATCGCAAAAGTAATAATGCAGAAGACACCGTTACTAGAGTGATTGAAATTGTAGATGCTAATAGATTGCCCTTGTTTAATGGAGATACCGCTATGTGTGGGCAAGTTGCTTATACGAAGAAGCCTATTAATACCTTTGAAGATAATACTTATCAATGGCAAGACGGTGTCAATTCGGCCATTCGGTTTATAGACAATCCTGGTCAATACATTTTAAAATCAACTGATGTAAATGGCTGCTATTATTCGGATACTTTTAAAGTTGTATCCCATGAAGTTCCAAAGGCCTTATTTGAAGCCGATACTTATCGCATTTGCGCGAACAGCAAAAATAAAATTAGATTTAAAAACACCTCATCTTGTTCGGATCCTATCGTTAAATCCAGATGGGATTTTACTGAAGATACCTTGTGGGACAATAGCCAGTATGTTGATTTCAAATTTACAAAAGCCCAGTACATCCCGGTTTGGCTATCGGTTTGGTCTATACACGGCTGTAAAAATGACACCATTGATGTATTCGATATTTTAGCCGCTCCTAAACCTAATTTTACCACCTTTGTGAGTGATTCCTGTTTGAATGGGAATGGCGTATTTTTTACCAATAAAACGATTAAGGATACGATTAATAACCCGCGGTTCAAATGGTATTTTTCTGAAGGCTATGTATTGAGCAACAAGAACCCTGTAGGCAAAAGACACTACATTGATACCGGCAAATTTTATGTCGATTTGATTTATGTCAATAGCAATACCTGTACGGATACCATGCGCAAATGGATACATATTTACCCGCATCCAAAAGCCTTGTTTAGTTTAAAGGATTCTATTTGTTCTCGCGACTCGGTTGTTATTTCCAATACTAGTAGTTCTTCCTACCTGCCGCTCACTTATAATTGGCAATTTGGAGATGGTGAAAGCAGCATAAAAGCCCAACCTAAACATTTGTTCAAAACCAATGGCAGTTTCAGAGTGAGTTTAATTACCCGCTCACCTTATGGTTGCCTTGATAGCATGAATAAATTGGTGGCTGTATTTAAACCGCCTACTGTTGACTTTAGTATCAATGACAGCATACAGTGTATTAACGGCAACAGCTTTACCTTTAAATCCAATGCTAAAGCAGACGTTGGCAATCTGATCAGTCAAGATTGGATCTATGGTGATTTAACCTACGATGCAGGGGCTACACCTGCCAATAAAACATTTAACAAGGCGCAAAAGTACATTGTTCAGTTAATGGTCAAAGACCAATTTAATTGCACCAATACCCTATCTCGTTGGGTAGATGTGAGACCTATGCCTCTGGTTAAATTCAACATCAATGATGCGTCTCAATGTATCAACCAACAACAATTTGACTTCAACTACCAATGGTTGAACACCAACGATAGCATTAGCCTTTTGAATTGGACTATTGGCAGCAACAATTACCAAACACCTACAGTTAGGCTTTCTAATTTTAGTGAAGGTAAACACCCTATTCAATTGACCTTGCAAACGGATCAAGGCTGTATGACCAACCTTGTTCAATATATTGTTGTGAATCCTCAACCTTTGGCTAATTTCAACTTCAACTTAAATCCTCAATGTTTTGATGGGCATGCCTATAATTTCACCAATAACAGCAGTATCAGCAGTGGTTCTATTGCGCAATACGAATGGCGCCTGGGTTTTGGCCCTGTGCTCACAAGTAAAGACGTCAACAATTTCCAATACCCTCGATTTGGGCATTACCCTGTTGAATTAAAGTGCAGTTCAGACAGTGGCTGTATAGGCTATTACAATTCTGGGATAGATATTTTACCTTCTCCTGTTGTTGATATTGATTTGGTTAAACCAGTTTGTTTGAATCAAACCTCTATAATGAAATCATTGAGCCATATAGATTCTGGCTTTATTCAGTCTTATGACTGGCAATTAGGCGATGCTGCCAACAGCACTGATTCTTGTCCTGTACATACCTATTCTCAGCCTGGTCTATACAATCTGCGATTGACTGTTCTTAGCAATAATGGTTGTAGTAGTACTAAAAACTTCCCTGCTTGGGCCATGGTTAGACAATTGCCTACTGCAGATTTTAAATACATTTTAAGCGAAGGCACCCAAAACAACAATGTTGTAGACTTCAGAAACTTAAGCTACAGCAACATTGTACAAAGCATTTGGCAATTTGGCCGTTTTGGAAAAGCCATACACGATACCAGCATTTCTTTGCAAGACACTGCTACCATTCCGGTTAAACTTTGGGTAATGGATCAATATGGTTGTGTGAATCAAATTCAACGCAGCATCTTTACCTCTGGGCCTTTATTGTTATTCATGCCGAATGCTTTTACCCCTAATCATGATTTGCTGAATGATGGCTTTGGGCCTCAAGGGGTTGTTAATACGCAAACATACAGCTATCAGATCTTTAATCGCTGGGGTGAATTATTGTTTGAAACCAATTCTGTTCAAGACATATGGGATGGCAAATACCAAGGGGAAAATTGCCCTCAGGATGTTTATGCCTACAGCATTCAATTAACAGATATGTTTGGACGATTCAAATCCTACAGAGGCAGCTTTACCTTGATTCGTTAATGCCGTTAAATAATCTCAATTTTTAGAATACCTTTGTACTATGTTTTGGATTAAACACCCGATTTCATATGGCTTAATGGTTGTACTGATTGTGCTTTACACCTTTAAAACCTTAGCTTTGTTTGTTTACAGACGACGCAATCACATTAAGGGCAAAGACAATTTCACCATTGGTATCAATACGATTTATTACATCTTTGTTTCCATTTTAGTCATAATCCTTATTTTGGCTTTACTGAAAGTGAATATCAGAGAATTTTTCACTTCTATTTCCATCTTGGCTGCTGCTATTGCCATCTTAGCCAAGGATTATATTTCGAATGCCATTAATGGGATGATATTGATGTTTAACAACCAAATCTCTATTGGAGATCGCATTCAAATTGGTAACCACAAAGGTAAAATTACCCATATCAGCTTATTGAATTTTCAAATTCTAAATGAAGAAGAAGATTTGATTTACATTCCTAACACCAATGTATTAAGCCACGAAATCATTAACTATACCAAGGCAGAGAGTTCAAAGGTGAGCATTGAGTTTATGGCCAAGGCTACAGACATTGACAGCATTGAATCGCTTGAAGCCTTTTTCAGCGAACTGTTCAATCACAATGAGAATGTTGAAGCAGGTAGCTTTAGGCTCAAAATTGTGACCATTAAATACAAGCGTATTTACTTAAGAGCTGAAGCCAATTTGATTAAACGCGACAGCAAAATGGAACGCTTATTCAAACGCCAGCTGGTAAATGCCTGGATTGGCTATTTGAAACAAAAACCCAAAGCCTGATTGGTTAAAATATTTATCAAATGAAAAAACTTTTATTAATGAGTTTAATGGCATTTGTTTGTCAAATACAAGCTCAGAGAAACACAGTGCTGATCATTGCAGATGATCTTAGCCCTGATTATTTTGGATTCTATGGTTACACGACTGATACTGTTAATGTGCCCAATATCAGAAAACTGTTATTGAAGGGCATACGATTTGATCATTTTACTAGTAATCCGGTTTGCTCTTCAACTCGTACCAGTATCTTAACAGGTCGATATAGTTTTAGAACTGGTGTTGGTGGTGTCGTAGGTGGTGCTGGTGGCAGCAATCAGATTGATACTGCTGAAATCTCAATCCCTAAATTATTAAAAGTATATAATCCAAGTATTACTAAAGCTAATATTGGCAAATGGCATTTAAAACAACCTACTCCACCCATTAATTTAACCAGTCCTTTGGCTTTAGGTTTCGATTGGCATGAGGGACCTTTTATAGGTCAATTGCCTAATTACTTAAATTGGACAAAATACACCAATGGTGTAGCCAATACAGTGACTAATTATGCTACAACTGAAAATGTCAACAATGCTGTAAGCTGGATTAAAGCCCAAAATCAACAAGCCCCCTTTTTCCTATGGTTAGCGTTTAATGCCCCACATGAGCCCTTGCATTTGCCTCCAACTAACCTTCACTCATATTCAAATTTAAGTGGCACACC
>JAURIG010000032.1 GCA_030832905.1 Bacteroidota bacterium | reverse complement strand
CCCAAAATGTCTGGTGACAAAATTCTTGAAGTTGAATCCAATGGGTCAACCGCAGGATAGATACCTAATTCAGCAATCTTACGACTTAATACTGTAGTAGCATCTAAGTGGGTAAAGGTTGTAGCTGGAGCAGGGTCAGTTAAGTCATCTGCAGGTACATAAACCGCTTGAACTGAAGTGATAGAACCTCTAGTGGTTGAAGTAATACGCTCTTGCATTACACCCATTTCAGTTGCCAATGTTGGTTGGTAACCTACCGCTGATGGCATACGACCTAACAAAGCCGACACCTCAGAACCTGCTTGAGTGAATCTGAAGATGTTATCAATAAAGAATAGGATATCTTTACCTTGTCCTTGGCCATCACCATCACGGAAATATTCTGCAACTGTTAAACCAGACAAAGCCACACGAGCACGTGCTCCTGGAGGTTCGTTCATTTGTCCGAACACCAAGGTAGCTTGTGACTTCTTCAATTCTTCTGTATCTACTTTACTTAAATCCCAACCGCCTTCTTCCATGCTGTGGGCGAATTCTTTACCGTATTTAATTACGCCAGATTCGATCATCTCACGTAGTAAGTCATTTCCTTCACGGGTACGCTCACCAACACCAGCAAATACTGACATACCTTCGTATGCTTTTGCAATGTTGTTGATCAACTCCATGATCAATACTGTTTTACCAACACCAGCACCACCGAATAAACCAATCTTACCACCTTTAGCATAAGGTTCTAATAAGTCGATAACTTTAATACCTGTGTACAATGGTTCAGTTGAAGTTGATAAATTATCAAAAGTTGGTGCTTCAGCGTGGATACCACGACTTTGAGCTTTCTTTAATACACTGATACCATCAATGGCTTCACCTACAACATTCATCAAACGACCTTTAATTTCCTCTCCAACTGGCATTGAAATTGGCAAGCCGGTATCAGTTACTTGAGTACCTCTAACCAAACCATCGGTACTATCCATGGCGATGGTTCTAACAGTTTTTTCGCCTAAGTGCTGTTGCACTTCTAGCACAACAACAGTTCCATCTGGTTTGCTAACAGTTAGTGCATCTAAGATTTTAGGCAGGTTAGACCCTTCAGCGCTAAAATTGACGTCCACCACAGGACCAATGACTTGAGAGATTTTTCCGGTATTTGACATGTAAATGATGTGATTTAAATTTTGGTGCAAAAGTAGGCTTTTTATTCTGAATAATTTCCAATTTATTCAACATTTTTTTTAAGGCTGTCAACAAATAGGACAATGAAGCTCCAAGAGGGCATAAAAAAAGCCCCAAACGGGGCTTTTTAATTAATAAAAAATCCAAACTAATATCTGCGATTGTTGTTGTTAAAACTTGATCTTTCTCTTGAATTGTTTTGAATTGGTCTTGCTTCATTCACAACTAGGTTGCGTTCCATGAAACTTGATTCGTGCAATGCTGTGATTGCAGCATTTGCTTGTGAGTCATCAGACATTTCAACGATGGCGAAACCTCTAGATCTGCCGGTAAATTTGTCCTTAATAATTCTTGCTGAGCTAACTTCGCCAAACTGGGCGAAAAGGGCCTGTACATCTTGCTCGCTAGCACGGAAGCTAAGATTGCCTACATAAATATTCATTAACTATTTGATTACATCAACATCTTGTTGATTCAACAAATCTAAGTCTAATATTATTCAAAACCAAGCTTTTCACAATAAATTAACAAAATAAAAAAGCCCCTGAAAAATCAGAGGCTTAAATACATTCCATCAATCTAACTTATTGAACGGCTATTTTGTTGGCTGCAACAGCGGTTTGCTTTGGCAATACAACACTCAATAAACCATTGTCAAATTTTGCAGTGATTGCATTGGATTGAATATGCTCAAAGCGGTATTGTCTTTTAAAGGCATCAAAATGCAACTCTTTTCGCAATAACTTTGAACCTTGAGCCTGGCTTTGTGTTTGATGTTCCCCTTTGATGGTCAATATTCCATTGGTGAAATCTAATTGAATAGCTTGTTTGTTAAATCCTGGCAAAGCCATTACTATTTCAAAACTAGCCTCGTGTTCAAACACATTGGCTGCAGGTGTGAAATGGGACTTACTATCTGAAGCCTGATCTAAGAAAAAAGATTTGAAGAATGGACTTGACAAAATTGGGCTGTCAATTAAGGCATTGGTGTGGTGTTTTAAAGTCATCATAAATTGTTTTTTTCTTGTGCATTTGCAAATTGTTTTCCGATTTAATTAAGCAGACATTCTGTCTTATTTTATTTTTTAACATTGAAATTAAGTGCCATTATGTCTTATTTTGACTATTTTTAAAAATTCCATTTTACTAAACATCCTGTGCATACAATACACAATAAAGCATAGGGAATTCAGCGTTATTTGTGAGTATATGCAAACCAAACACTTTGTTGTTTCATTGGCTTTAATAATGCCCTTTTTGACTCAAGCGCAAACTGAAAAAGACAGTAGCACTAACAGGCAAGTGGTGATTGAAGAGATCTACAAACCAAAATTTCAAGATGTTCAAAAGATTGAATCTGTACCAGTAGTTGAAAAGCCAAGCTTAAAACTACCCATCTTTGACTACCAAATCAAAGCCCATCAGGTCAGTACAGAAAAAATCATCAGCCCAATACCTGCGGTTGACCTTCCCTATACCAATACCACTATTATGCCCTTCAGCTTTGCTAAACTTGGCTATGGCAACCTGAAAACACCATTAGCTGAAATTTATTTA
The DNA here is from genome assembly GCA_030832905.1 of Bacteroidota bacterium. GTDB lineage: Bacteria > Bacteroidota > Bacteroidia > NS11-12g > UBA955 > JABMMZ01. The sequence continues at coordinate 13,919 of JAURIG010000032.1, read as the reverse complement.
AGCAATGGTGCGGATCAAAAATTCAGCTATGGGGGGCATTATAAATTCCTTCAAACCAATAGTCAATATAACAATGGCTTAGCTGACTTCACCCAACACAACGGCCGTTTATTTGCCTCTGCTTTTACTAAAACCAGTGAGCTTGGGCTTCAGCTCAATTACAATCAACACCAGTATTATTTTTATGGCATTGATACCTCAAAGTTTAAAAATGAATTTAACAGAGACAGCCTCAAACGCAGCATTCAAAACTTTGACGCCCAAGTTAAATACAGCAACCAGCCCAATGGAAGCGGCAAATTAAAACACCACACAAAACTGAACTACAATCAATTCGGGATTGACAAAGCGCTTGAACAAGACTATGCGATTTCTAGCAAATTAAGCCTATCCCTCAAAAAAATGGGCGAACTAAAAAATGGCAAATTAAGCAGTGTATTAGGTTTTGATTATACCAGTTTCAAATTGGACACCAATCCAAAATACAACAGAACCTTTTTACAAATCGACCCTAGATTTGAATTTGATTTAAACAAAGTGCATTTGAATCTTGGTTTCAATGCCATGTTCTTTATGCAAGCCAAGCAACCAAGTCAAAATTATATCAATCCTGTTATCCATGTAAGCTACCCTATTCTTGAAGGCATAGCTAAATTGTATGCGGGTATTGATGGTCGATACAAAAAACAAAGCTTAAAGCAATTGATTGGCACCAATCCATTCTTAAACCAATACGATTTATTGAACACCTATGAAAACATCAAAACGCATTTGGGTGTTTCTAGTAAATTTGGATCTAAAGCTGATGGTCTATTTGAAATCGCTTATGCTGATGTGAGCAACATGCCATTGTTTGTTTCAAAAAATGATAGCCTAAACAGTTTCACCACATTAATGACTCAAGTCAGTGTGTTGAAATTTAGCACTGCCATTAACTACGCTTTAACTGATAAAATCAAATGGGGATTGTCTGGTAACTTTTACAATTACGATGTCAGCAATCAAACAGAAGCTTGGCAAATGCCTTCATTCGATGCTAAGAGCAATTTGTCGCTGAACATTAAAGATAAGTGCTTCCCTCATCTTGATATTTTGGCTTTTGGGACACAACAGCAGAAAACAGAAGACTTGAGCAAAGTTAATCCAACACCTAAATATTCAACGATTAAACCATTCTGCGACATTTCATTGGGCGTAGATTACAAAATCAAAAACAGATATTCTGCTTTTATTCAAGCCAACAATCTATTGAATAACAGATACCAAAGATGGTACAATTATCCTGTGTATGGCTTAAACGTGATTGCAGGCTTAACGGTTAAATTTTAAAACAATTGTAATTGACTGGGCAATAGCGTAAAGCTTTTGCGGTGATGAATACAAGCCCCATACTGAGCAATGGCTTGCCTATGTGCTTGAGTTGGATAACCTTTGTTTTTACCCCAAGCGTATTGAGGAAAATCCTGATCTAATTGAGCCATCAAATCATCGCGGTGGGTTTTGGCTAGTATGGAAGCTGCTGCTATGCTCTGATAGATCCCATCGCCCTTTATGACTGTTGTGTGCGGAATTTGCTGAAATGCTTTAAAGCGATTGCCATCTACTAATATATGTTCGAATGCTTGATTCAAATCAGCCAAAGACAAATGCATGGCTAATATTGAGGCATTTAGAATATTGATTTCATCTATCTTTTCAGGGCCAACAAATTGAACACTCCAATAACACTTTTCTTCTATTTCAAATCTCAAGGCTTCCCGATTGGAAGCTGTTAATTGTTTGGAATCATTGAGCCCTTTTATAGTCACCCCTTTTGGAATGATAACCGCAGCCGCAGTTACAGGACCAGCTAAACAGCCCCTGCCCGCTTCATCACAACCAACTTCAATTCGCTTAGCCTGAAGGAAGGGTTTTAAAGCAGACATCTTAAGCCAATTTATTCAACAATGAAGTTAAACTCACATGCGTATCCAGATAGGCTTTCAAATCAGCTATTGGCATTCTATGTTGCTCCATCGTATCACGGTGTCTGATGGTAACCGTTTGATTTTCCATTGTTTCATAATCAACGGTTATACAGAATGGCGTACCAATAGCATCGTGACGTCTGTAACGTTTACCGATAGCATCCTTGGCCTCAGTTCTGATTACAAAATCATACTTCAAGGCATTCACAATTTCTTCAGCTTTTTCAGCTAAACCATCTTTATTTACCAATGGTAAAACAGCCGCTTTAATGGGTGCCAAAGCAAATGGCAAGGCCAATACTACCCTTTGACTACCATCCGGCAAAATTTGTTCTTTATATGCCTCCGATAATACAGCTAAGAATAAGCGGTCTAATCCAATAGAGGTTTCAACCACATAAGGCACATAACTCTCATTGAGCTCAGGATCAAAATACTGTAATTTCTTACCGCTATAAGTCTCATGTTTTTTAAGGTCGAAATCTGTGCGTGAATGAATGCCTTCTAACTCTTTAAAGCCGAAAGGAAATTCGAATTCAATATCACAAGCTGCATTCGCGTAGTGCGCTAATTTTAAGTGGTCGTGGAATTGGTGTTTTTTAACATCAAACCCTAATGTATGGTGCCAATTCATACGGGTAGATTTCCAGTAATCGTACCAAGTCATTTCTGTGCCTGGTCTTACGAAAAACTGCATTTCCATTTGTTCAAATTCACGCATTCTAAAGATGAATTGACGAGCCACTATCTCATTTCTAAAGGCTTTACCAGTTTGAGCAATCCCAAAAGGTATTTTCATTCTGCCAGTCTTTTGAACATTTAAAAAATTGACGAAAATACCTTGAGCGGTTTCTGGTCTTAAATAAATGGTATTGGCATCTTCTGAAACAGACCCCATTTGAGTAGAGAACATCAAATTGAATTGACGCACCTCAGTCCAATTCTTTGTGCCTGATATTGGGCAAACGATTTCGCAATCCAATATCAATTGTTTAATGCCTTCTAAATCATTCAGCTCTAAGGCATTTTTAAACGTATTTTCAATGGCCTTGGCTTTTTCAATGTATTCTAAAACACGGGGATTGGTTTGACGGTATAAGGCTTCATCAAAACTCTCTCCGAATCTTTTGGCCGCTTTTTCAACTTCTTTCTCCGCTTTGCCCATCATTTTGGCAATGTGTTCTTCGATGAGCACATCAGCGCGGTAGCGTTTTTTACTGTCTTTATTGTCAATTAAAGGATCGTTAAAAGCATCAACATGGCCACTGGCTTTCCAAGTAGTTGGATGCATAAAAATAGAGGCATCAATGCCCACAATATTCTGATGCATTTGAACCATGCTCTTCCACCAAAATGTTCTCAAATTGTTTTTGAGTTCAGCTCCCATTTGGCCGTAGTCATATACCGCACTTAAGCCATCGTATATTTCACTTGACTGAAAAATAAACCCATACTCTTTTGAATGAGAAATGATATTCTTAAATAAATCTTCTTGGTTCATATAATGTTGCGAAATTAATGAATTGTTGAGAGATTGAAAGCCCTATAAAACAAAAAAACTGCAGGATCACTGCAGTTTTTATCTGATAGAATTGTCTAGTCTTTGACAGTTATGCTCCCTGATAGGGTTTGCCCATTACTCAATACTTTGTACCAATAATTGCCCATTGGCAAATTTTGGGTATCAATTAACAATTGCCCATTACTCAAAACAAAGGGCAAAGTGTACACTTGTCCTAATACATTGTTAACTTGAACTTGTTTGACTTGAGTAATGCTTTTCGGACAATCGATTTGAATACTATTCTTACAAGGATTTGGATAAGCTTTAACCGGTAAAACCCATTGACTTGAAATTGAAGATGGCGGCGCATTTAAACTCATTGCATCAACATATAATACAGTGGCACCATGGACTTGCCCACCCCCCTGAAAAGCTGAGCAAAAAATAGCCGCACTGTCTGGTATGATATTGTTTTGCCAATAGCTTATAGGGACTACTGCCTGTGACCAAGAAGAAATGGTATACATCTGTCTAAAATTACCCATGCCAATTAAGTTGCCATTTTTAAACATCAGAATAGCAATATTGATGGTATCGCCTTGAGGAAAGCACTTATAGCTTACATACAATAAAGAATCTTTGCCATTGACTTTAAACCCAGGAAGTGGTCCGTTATTACCCTGTTTTCCAAGCATGATATACCCATTTAAATATTGATTATTCCCCACCAATACATTTTGAATTTTACAAGCGTATTGACCAGTAATGTGATCATTGCTTCGGGTTACTGGCATATTGGCTTGATCAATGGCCTGAGGATTGTTAGACATCCAACCTGTTAAACGCGGATACACTATGGTTTGCCATTGTTCAAAATTACCATTGGGGATCTGAAAAGCTAATGCACCACTTACAAAATGTATGCTATCAACAATAACAAAACTGCCTTGAAAATTTAAATCAGGATTAGTAGACGCCACCCCAACAATAATGGAATCTGCTGAGCCCAAACCTTGGTAATTAATTTTATAAGACAATCTGTGGAAGGCCGTTGAATCCGAACCAGCCAGCTTAAACACATCTTGGCTAATGAATTGCCCGTTTTGTTTTAAAAACACTAAAAACCAAGCTGTGTCGCCTGGCACAATGTGGTATTTAAAAAAAGCCACTGCAGAGTCTGGTCTAGCTTGAAAAGGAATGCCCCCTTTAAATCCATTCTCTGGATTCCCATACAAGACAGCACCAGGGCCATCACTCAATTGCGTATTGCGTTGAACTCTGACGGCAAAAGGACTATTATACCCTGGCACTTGATTGGTTTGCCCATAAACTCTGTAGGCACTGGGCTTTGAAAGACTAGTTGAATCCCATTGTTCAAAATCAGGATTCAACAATTGCGCATAAATGCCTTTTGGCATTACAATGACGGCTAATAATAGCCCTAAAGTTGTAAATGTTTTCATAAAAATTTAGTTTTGGTTTCAACAAAGCTCACAGATTAAATCAAAAAGAAAAATGATGATTGTCATTAATTTGTCTATTTGATTTGCCTATGGAGTAGATTTCCTAAACTTAATTAACTTTGTGGTATGAAGTCAATTCTGATCAAACAAGCTACCCTCATCAATGAAGGCAAAAGCCGTGTCCAAGATGTGCTCATCAAAGGCGAACGCATTGAAAGAATAGATGATAACATATCGGCCGAAAACGCTGAAATTATTGATGCCCAAGGCTTAATGTTAATCCCTGGCGCCATTGATGACCAAGTGCATTTTAGAGAACCTGGATTGACCCATAAAGGCACTATTGCTTCAGAGAGCAGAGCTGCAGTAGCAGGCGGTGTCACTACGTTTTTCGAAATGCCCAATACCAATCCACAAGCCGTAACTCAGGCTTTGCTTGAAGAAAAATACCAAATAGCGGCAAAAACCGCTTTGGGCAATTATTCTTTCTTTATGGGCACCACCAATGACAACTACGAAGAAGTGATGCGCACCAATTCTGAAACCATTTGTGGCATAAAGATTTTCATGGGCAGTAGCACTGGCAATATGTTGGTTGACAATCGACAAACACTAGAACATATTTTTGCCAATGCACCAACGATTATTGCAACCCACTGTGAAGACGAGCATACGGTTTTAAGTAATTTGGAGCATTACAAAAACTTATACGGCGATCAATTAAGCCCAGAGCACCATCCACTTATTCGCAATGAAAAAGCTTGCTATTTGAGTTCGAGCATGGCCATAGAATTAGCCAAACAACACCAAACCAGATTGCACGTTTTACATATTTCCACAGGAGCAGAAACGCTATTATTTGATGCCGCGCCTATTGAAAAAAAGAGAATTACTGCGGAAGCTTGTATTCACCACTTATGGTTCAGCGATAAAGACTATGCAGAAAAAGGCAATTGGATCAAATGGAACCCTGCCATTAAAACAGCGGCCGATCGTGACTTAATTTGGCAAGCCCTGTTAGACAACCGCATTGATGTGATTGCAACAGACCACGCCCCTCATACCATAGAAGAGAAAGAACAAGCCTACATTAAAGCGCCTTCAGGCGGGCCCTTGGTTCAACACAGCATTCAAGCCATGTTTGAAAAAGCCCATGAAGGCAAAGTCAGTTTTGAATGGGTGGTCGAAAAAATGTGCCACAACCCTGCTAAATTATTTAGAGTAAAAGACAGAGGCTTTATTAGAGAAGGCTATTTTGCAGATTTGGTATTGGTTCAAAAACAAAGCTACAATGTTCACAAAAAAAATTTACTATACCATTGCCAATGGAGTCCATTCGAAGGTCAGTCATTTAATTACAGCATTCACACGACGCTGATAAATGGTCAAATAGCTTGGCAAAACAATCAAATACATGAGTTTGGGAATGGCCAAAGAGTTCAATTTCACAAATATGAATAAGCGTTTGTTGGGGCTGCTTTGCATTGTATTGACGTTAAATTTAAATGCTCAAAACAAGGTCAATTACAGCATAGGAGTTGGTTTTCCGAATCTACCTAAAACCTTTTTTAATTACTTAAGTCGTGAAACCAATTTCAAGGCCAAAGGCATTGGCCCCTTTCATTTAAAAGTTGAAAAAAACATTAAACCTTGGCTAGGTGCTGGCATCAGTTTAAACTACGCCCAATACGATATCACTTATGATAGACAAATGCAAGATACCAATACGGGGGCAATCATCATGAACCAAATCAGTTTGGTGAACAGCAATTTAGCCCTGAATGCAAGAGTGAATTTGCATTTCATTCAAGCAAAAGACAATCAACCGCATGAACTGTATTGGGGATTAGGTATGGGTTATAAATTTGGACACCTTAAATTCACAGCGCGTTACAGTGCCTTTTTACCTTCCCTAAAACTCCCAAGCATAAGCCGATTAGCTATAGAAAGCACGCTGGGTTACAGATACCATTTCAATGAAAAATCAGCCATATACGCTGAACTTGGATTTGCTAAATCGCTTTTACAACTTGGTTACAATTGGCGTTTTTAGCCTTTAAGAATTTTTTGTTCAATCGCAGAAGTGGAATAACCTTGAATAAAATCAATAGTTTCTACCCTACCACCATTAGCAAGAACAATGTCTGCCCCTACAATTTGATGCACAGCATAGTCACTTCCCTTAACCAATACATTTGGTGCTAGGGTTTGAATCAACTCAAAGGGTGTATCTTCATTAAACAAGACCACATAGGCTACAGATTCCAATGCCGCTATAACCGTTGCCCTCGCCTCTTGATCTTGAATAGGACGTGAAGCGGATTTGCCCAATCGTCTAACAGAATCATCGGTGTTAACTGCTACTATCAATTTATCGCCCAAATCAGCTGCTTTTGATAAATAATCAACATGGCCTTTGTGTAACAAATCAAAACAACCATTGGTAAATACTATGGATAAACCGTTCGCTTGATCGTTCTGAATGCAAACTTTTAATGCCTCCAATGATTTGATTTTACTGTATAGTGTTTGATGGTGCATCATTTTTATAATTGAGTACGCTTAGCCATAACGATATAAGAAATTGTGCCAGCGAGAATAATCATTAAAATATTACTGGCAAACAAGACTATACCTATGGCCTTGGCTTCAGCAATTGGCAATTGGTATATGCCAGACAAACCCAAATACACACTATTAATGGTAGCCACTCCTGCTGGTGCCGGAATAATAACACCCAAAGTAGAAAACACCAAAGTAGACAAGGCTCCACTTAAGCCTAAAAACTGGGTGAAATCAAAAGCCATTAGTATGCAAAAGGTCATTAACAAATAACAGATCCATATACCAAAGGTTAAGCCTATAAATACGAGAGGTTGTTTAACTTGAAAAACACTTTTAGCGCCATCGAGCAAACCATTAATCATTTTCATGATTTTGGACTCTGAACCGATGCGCAATTTAAAAACCACAATCAGACCAATAAAAGCAACTACTGCAACGAGTATCAACTTAGGCCAACTAATATGCACTAAAACGGTTTGATTGATGAAGGAAAACAACAAATCAAATTGAATGGCTAAAGCCGTTAAAACGACAAGTCCTAGCATGAGTAAGTCAATGATGCGTTCGCTCAAGACCGTTCCTACCAATACATTTAAAGGTATTTGATCTGATTTAGACAACATAGCACATCGCGACAATTCACCTGATCTTGGTATACCTAAATTAACCAAATAGCCGCTCATGGTAGCATGGTAAGTATTAGCAGCTTTGACGGAATAACCCATCGACTTTAAACTCAACTGCCAACGCATGCCTCTTAACCACACAGCAAACACCCCCATTAAGGTTGACAATAAGACCAGCCACCAATGACTTTTTTGTACGGTTGTATAAAATTCATCAAAAGAAAAGTTCTTTTGAATAAAATACAGAATAAGGCCTCCAAGTGCAGCGAAAATGAGGTATTTGAGGAGGCTTTTGGTATTCAAATTAAATTTGATTGCGGTTGTTCGGGAAAACCAAACTTGGTTGATGTTGTTTGGCTGCTTCAAAATCCATTAAAGCAAAACTGATAATAATAAGTTCGTCGCCTATCATGCCTCTTCTAGAAGCAGCCCCATTAAGGCCTATCTTTCCAGATCCTCTTTCCCCTTTGATCAAATAGGTCTCAAACCTTTCTCCATTGTTATTATTGACAACAAGTACCTTCTCGTTTTCAATCATGTTAGCGGCGTCCATTAACGCCTCATCAACCGTAATACTGCCAATGTAGTTTAACTCGGTAAACGTGATTTTAACGTTGTGGATTTTTGATTTTAAAACCTGAATCATCATAAAACGGCAACAAATATAACGCTTTAATTGATTTTTTTAGCGAATCAAGCCTTGGCCTTAGAATCTATGATTATGGTTACAGGGCCATCATTTATGAGTTCCACTTGCATGTCTGCTCCAAAACGCCCTGTTTCAACTGTATTGAGGCACAATGTTTTAATGCGCTCTACAAATTGTTCGTAAATGGGAATCGCAATTGCTGGCGCTGCGGCCTGAATAAATGAGGGCCTATTGCCCTTGGCCGTAGAGGCCATTAATGTGAATTGACTTACCAATAAACATTGACCATTCACCTCATTTAACGACAAGTTCATTTTACCCGCCTCATCAGAAAACAATCGCATCTGCACAATCTTCTGAGCTAAATAATTGATATCGTCTTCGGTATCGTCTGCTTGAATACCAATCAAAACCAATAAGCCATGCTGAATATGGCCTAATACAGATCCATTACTACTGACTGAAGCCCTGCTGACTCTTTGAATAAGTGCTTTCATGATTTAGAGGGCTCTTGAAGCGTGTATTGCAATCCTATTTGCAATCCTATTTGATACAAATGGTGCCTTATATTAGCTGTGTTGGCTGAGAAAACAGGTAAGACTATACTTGGTTGAGCAAATACTTTCAAGCCTTTCGCATCGATATCAGTAGCAATTTTTAAACCAGTTTGGAATTGAACATCCATACGAACAGCACCTTCTTCTGGATTATCAAATGTAAAAACTTTCTGATTGCCTCTGGCTGAAAAGCCATGCAATACCGCTTTAATCGAATGTTTGTACATTATGCCAATTGCTCCGCCATATACCCATGAAATTTGGGTAGACTTCTTATTGTAAACACTTTGCTCAAAAGCAATAGGTAAAGCCAATTGAAAATAGCGGTATCTGAAATCTACATAATTAGGCCCTGTTTGTGAAAGGTCACTCATTATACCGATTCTAGGGTGAATAGTATCCAAAAAATGTAAATTGTCTTTTTGAACACTGAAACCTAAATTTTGAAACATCAAACCAGTTTGAAATCTGGAATTACTGCGCATTTTAAAGGACCACATAAAAGCCAAATTCAAGCCTGTTCTACCTTGAGTATTGTTTAGAATAGAATCTTTAAATCTAGCCGCGTAAGTATTGGACTTGAACTGAACAAAGGTATTGGAATAGGTGGGTTGAACAGATAGACTAAAGGCTTGACCTTTAAAATCAGCCGCTAATCCACTAAAAGACAAAAGTCCAAATACTAATAGACCTAGGGGTTTATTCCATTGCATGCTCAAAAATAGAGAATTATTCCCAGTTCAAATGTATCGTTTTGACTTTTCGCCACAAACGCAGCACCATTAATACGGCCGCTAAGGTTAAGGCTGAGACCATAGCCGTCCAAATACCTATGATGCCATGGGATTTAGACCAGAAATAAGCACCAGGAATCATGAGCATCCAATAAGAAACAAAGGCAATAACACCACTCACAAGGGTGTCTTTCATCCCTCTTAAAACGCCTGCCCCAACGGCTTGAACACCATCACTGATTTGAAACAAAGCTGCCATAATTAACAAAGCTGGGGTCATTTGCAACAAGGCCGTATCATTGGTATACCATGAAGGAATAATGTCTTTAAACAAGAAAATAACTACAGCAAAAAGCCCTTCTAAAAGTATGGTTAATTGTAATGAAACAATCGTTATGCGCCTGATTCCTATAGCATCTTTTGCGCCATAATGATTCCCAACCATTATGGTGGTAGCGGTTGAAACACCTACAACAAACATATAGGTTATTGAGGCCAAATTAATGGCAATTTGGTGAGCGCCGGCATGCAGAGCAGATAATTGACCGGCAATTATCAATGCTGCAGAAAAAGCGGCAATTTCAAAAAAATAGGTAAACCCAATTGGAATGCCAATTTTAAGTATGGTGTTTAGATATCGAATGGGTTCTGTACTTTGTAGTTTAAGTTCTTGAATGAGCGGATGCCAACAGGCCCAAATCAAGATAATGACAGCCATAACATACCTTGCAATAACTGTTGCCCAAACCGCCCCTGTTAAACCCATAGGCTCAAATCCCCAATGACCATAAATCAATAAATAATTGAGGAATATATTCAACAATAAACCTAAGAGGGTAACCCACATAGCAATGGCTGTTTTACCAAGACCATCTAAAAAATATTTACCATTATTAAACAGCAAAACTGCTGGCAAAGAGTAGCTTGCAATTTTAAAGTACTCCTGAGCAAGGGTCTGAATCTCTTTAACCTGTTTGAACCAATCAAAATGGGCGTATAGAAAATAATTTAAGCCAAGAATGGCTATTAATAAAAATCCAACAACTACAAACGACTGTTTAAAAATTACCAATGCTTGTGCAGGCTTACCTTCACCAACACTAATGGAGACTAAAGCGCTCACCGCTTGCAAAGTGCCCATACCAAGTAAGGCGGTTAAAAAAAATATAGCACTTCCCACACCAGCGGCACTCATGGCATTGGTGTTGTATTGTCCGAGCATAACAACATCCACTACCCCCATTAATACAATACCCAATTGACCCATAGTAATTGGGAAGGCCAATTGCATCAATTGTTTCCAGTATGCTTTATGTTCTGCGTTCAAAATAGAGCACAAAGATACAAGCTTAAAGATGCATTATTGGAATTTGAATTCTACCCCCAAATTAAAAAATCTTGGGCTTTGAGGGTAGTAAAAATTCTCTACTATTGTTTGTGCACCATAAATGTATTTATAGGTGTAACCATTGTTAGCGTATAATGCATTGGCCAGGTTATTGACAGCTGCTTTTAGTACTAACGAATTATTTTTCACTGATATGGTTTTTTGCAACATAACATTAAGGGTCTGATAAGCTTTTAAAGAACGACTGTCTGTTGATGTATTATCTAAGAATTGTTTTCCAACGTATTTGATTTGAACATTAAATTCATACGTTTTGAAATGTTTATCAGTTAAACCCAAATAGGCCACCATATTAGGAGACATGGCAATATCTGTTTGCTTATAATGGTTTTTAATGGTGGTGTAATTGTCGTAATTGTAATAAACATCTTCAAAGTTTTGGATTTTATTTTGACTTAAATTCAAATTAGCATCAATAGCAAACTTCTGCTTAAATTGTTTTTGAAAGACCCATTCAATACCTCTTCTGTAACTTTTAGCCACATTGGTTCTGAGGGCATTGCCAACATCGTTTAAAGCCCCTGTTATTACCAATTGATTAATGTATTGCATATTGTACACATTGAACTGCATCAAGGTTTGACGGTACTTAAACACATACCCTATTTCTAAGTCTTTGAGGTTTTCAGGTTGTGGTAAATTCGCGCCTTTATGATCAACAAAGTCACTTCTAATTGGCTCTCTGTTGGCAATACTATTACTAGCATAAACATATTGTTTGGCATTTATGGTGTATGAAGCGCCAACTTTAGGATTAAAGAAACGATAATTGGTGTCAAATTTTACAACAGACAATTCATTATCAGTCCCTTTTGACCAATAATGGATACTGCGATATTGGAGATCAAGATCCAAATTAAATCGCTGCCAGGCATAGTTCACCTTCAGAAATGAATTCAAATCATTCTTTTGGCTCTTTGCTTTATAATACTCAAAATCTTTGTTTCCAAAAGCCTGAGCTAAATCTGACCACACCACTTGCCCAAAATGTTTGCCATGGTACTGGGTGTAACTGCTCCCTAAAACAACACTTAGGGCTTTGTTGTGGTAATCCAAATGGGTAAAATGACCAGCATAAATGTTATCTAACCAGCGTTGACGAACTAAATTGGATTGGCGAATGGTATCTGTCCCAAACACTAAATCATTTATGCCATAACTAGCGAATGGCGCCTGCGCCTTATACTCTTCAAAATAGCCTTTGCCAGTTGTTGTGAAAATTGAAGATCTTAATTGCCATTTAGCATTAAAGGTTTTCAAACAATGTAATTGATAATGATTTTGTCTGTAATTATCTATTTGATTGGGATAGGTATAATAATTATATGTTCGGCCACTATTCAATAAATTAGTTTTATCAGCGGCAGACAATCCATTTCTTAAGGCATAGGCAGACATAGCAGCTGTATCATTATTGTAACGACTTTCTGGCGTACCATACCATGATTGGTATGTGGTTTCTTTGCCTCCAAAAGCTACAGCTTGTACATCAAACGTCTTACTTTTATAGTTGGCATTGAGTTGATAAGATTGTAATTTACTGCTGGCTCTGTCTATGTAACCATCACTAACAATATTTGACAACCTTGCACCAAAATTAAAACCATTGATTAGACCTGTTCCAAACATGAAAGTGCTTTTGCTGCTACCATAGGAACCTATTGATTGTTGGATACTGGCATTGGCTTTAGGAATTAACAAGGTGTTTTGAGCATTGATATTGGCCCCAAATGCCCCATTGCCAATGGTAGAAGTCCCTACCCCTCTTTGAATTTGAACTTGATTGGTTGAAGAAGCTAAGTCAGGCATGTTGACCCAATAAACGCCATGGCTTTCGGCGTCGTTAATGGGAATACCATTTACCAATACATTGATTCGGGTGGCATCGCTACCCCTTATTCTGATTCCAGTATAACCTATGCCTGCACCTGCATCAGAAGTAGTCACTGCTGAAGGCGTATTACCGATCAGATAGGTGAAATCTTGTCCTAAATTGTTTTGTTTGAGCGCAGCTGCAGACAATTGACTGAAGGTAAAGCCTGATTTTTCGCTTGCCTGGACACCCTTAAGCACAAAGCTTTGCTTATTGATAACATTGGAGCTGTCTGAAAAAGATTGAGGTGTTTCTTGCGCATTTACAAATGCCAATACACTCATAAAGGAGGTTAAAATGACTTGTTTCATAGACAATAAAATTGTTTTGGATGCTACAAGCCAAAGGCATTGGTATAAGTTTTTCTCGTCGCAGCTATTACGCTTATCCGAGTCTTATGGGTATAATCTCAGCAATGATTGCTCATGCACCCCAAAACAGATGCAAGTTTACTATTAAGAATGCAATTTTAAAAAAGTAATTTTTATACCCCGAAGGTTTGAGCTAAATGCCAATTGTATTGAATAAAACTCAACATAGCCTTTTCAAGATCTGAGGGCGACAATAGACTAG
>JAURIG010000031.1 GCA_030832905.1 Bacteroidota bacterium | reverse complement strand
CAGAATTGAGTTTAGAAAAAGGTCAAATTGGCTTATTTCTATTGGTACAAAAAGATGGTTATTGGGTAGCAGAAAGTGGCCCACAGGGCTTTATTGAAATGGATAAACACACTGGCATAGCCTCTGATGTATTTAACACATACCCGGCCTTTAGCATTGCTAAAACCATACAAGCTTATACGCAAATTGAACCGGTTAAAGTCAATACTGAATTGACAAAAATTGTTATTGGCAACAAACGTGCAGCGCCTACTATCAGTAATATTAGCCCTAAAACATTATCAGCAGGTACTTCAAGCATACTCACCATTACAGGCACTAATTTTAAACCGACTCGAGATACCAGTAGTGTACAGTTTAAGAATGGTGACGATGGAGGCGCTTCTTTTGTAAAGGCTTTAAAATGGGATTATATTTCATGGTCTGATACCATGATCAAAGTGCAAGTTAGAACTAAGGCTGGAACAGGTAAAATTAGAGTAGTCATAGGAGGTAACGGTATTGCCAATTCAACTGATACACTCAAAATCAATTACAGTCATTTAAATATAATTTTAGGTGATAGTATTGCTTTTGAAAACCAATTAACAGGCATGAATAGCAATAATGGTATCACCTGGAAGATGAACCAAAAATTCTATGATTCTGCAGGTGCAAGAGGGGCCTTTGTAAGAAGTTTAGAAAGGTGGCGTTGCGGTACCTATATCAATTGGGATACCTTAGGCCATTTAAACCACAGTGCAATTAAATTGGATGGTGTTAACATGTGTGCTTGGGATACTGCTAACAATATGCCTAGTGGTGTTTTAGCTCAGTGTTTTAGTTATTGGGCTGGTTGTTACAATCCTAATTTGCAATGGTATGTGAATGAATTAGACATCCGTTTTAGAATGCGACCAACTAGTTCGACCAAATGGAATTATACTACTGGAAATGCCACCTCTACGCAGTTTCATTTTGAGTCAGTGGCTACTCATGAATTGGGACATGGGCATCAAATGGGACATGTCATCAATAGTGCTGTAGTAATGCATTATTCAATTGCCAATGGGCAAACTAAACCTAATTTGAGCGGTAATGATATTGCTGGTGGTAATTATGTGATCACTAAAAGTTTAAATGCTGTTTGTCTTAAAAATGCCCATAGCAAGTTAAGCCCTGGTAACTGCGCTATTGCCAATCCACTTCCCAATTTTACAATATCAAGTCCTTTGCCATGCAAGAATGCAACAATAGCCTTTACAGACTCTTCTTTAGGCAATATTTCCGCTTATGCTTGGGATTTTGGCGCAAATGCCACACCTAATACAGCTAATACCAAAGGTCCTCACAATGTGGTTTACAGTGCAGGTGGCAATAAAACCATAAGCTTAACCATCACTACTTTGTTGGGCAATTTGAATAAAACCAAAAACATCGTCATTCAAAACGATAGCAAAATCGTCCCTAATTTTACCTACACTGCTGCAGAAAAAGGTAAAGTAACTTTCACCAATACTAGCAACAATCCCAATTCTGAACTATGGCTTTTTGGAGATGGCGACACAGGCTTTACAGTTAATCCAAGCCATCAATATGCATTGGGTGGCAGCTATCAAGTAAAATTGATCAGTGGCAATACCTGTAACAGTAAAGACACTACCAAAACCATTCAGTTGGCGTATTTAAATTATGGCATAAATGCTACAAGTGCTTGTATGCTTCAACCCGTTTATTATGTTGATTCAAGCGATCAAAATGCAACTGCTTGGAACTGGACTTTTACGGGCGGTACACCTGCCAATGCGGTTGGCAAAGGACCACATAAAGTAAGCTACAATAGCCCAGGTTTAAAATCAACAACTTTAAGCATCAATAATTTTGGAGGAGGCACTCAAACCTATACCCAGAACAACCTAATTAACATAGGAACTGACACCTTTACTAAAGCCCAATTTATATATGGGTACTATGGTAAAAACCGAGTTGGCTTTCAGAATACATCAACCGGCAGTCAAATGCAATACAAGTGGTACTTTGGCGATGGCGATAGCAGCACAGAAAAAGACCCAATTCATGTATACAACAACGCCAACAACCAAATCGTCAAATTATTGGTGAATGGCCAATGCGGTACACACGACACAAGCATTACACTACGTGATTTTACTGGGTTAAAAACAGATAAAATTGAATTCTGTAAGCTGTATCCAAACCCAGCCAACAAAGCCTTCAGCATTAAAAGTACTGATGAGCCAAATGCAGAATACGAAGTGCAAGTATTAGACATGACTGGAAGACGTTTGATGCTTATAAGCGTTAAATCAAATGAATTGATTTCAACTCAAGCATTAAGCTCTGGTCAATACCTCGTTAGTATTCGAAATGGGCAGCAAACCCTGGTCGAAAAATTAGTTATCAGCCATGATTAAGGCATTTTTACCGGCTTAAGTTTATTTTTTAGTGCTGTTTTTCAGTTAATTATAAATTTAAGAAAAAAAAATATTGATAATTACATAAAACCTATACTTTTGCAAAAAAGAGAATTATACCATGTATTGGACCTTAGAATTAGTTTCGTATCTTGATGATGCACCATGGCCAGCAACCAAAGATGAGTTGATCGATTATGCCATTCGTTCAGGTGCTCCAATGGAAGTCGTTGAAAATCTTCAAGAATTAGAAGACGACGGTGAACCTTATGAAAGCATAGAGGAAATCTGGAGTGATTACCCCACAGACGACGATTACTTCTTCCACGAAGACGAACATTGATTAGCCAAAAAAGGCTTTAGGTCTTGAAGGACCTTGCTCTGCTGTTGGTTTTAAAACAACAGTTGGCGTATCTATTGGCACAATTGGCGTTGATACTGTTTGAGATTTAAATTGATCTAAATGCCCTTGTTGTTGCAATTTTATTTGAACATTTTGGTATTTATACAAGCGCTTTGAGACATTACAAAGGCTGGTGTTTAAGTACAAATTCACTTTGCCATCCCACTCACTTGACATCTCCACAATGCCTTCTTTCAATAATAGGTTTAAACCAGCTTCCTGATTGTTCCAATCAGCTTCAACATCTTTCAATTCGATATAGCCTTTGTGGTTTAAACACTTTATTAAATAGCCTGTTGTCGTTAAATTAACTTGTGGAATAGCGCTCAAATCAAATCTTTGTTCAATTAGAAAATTGACCAAAGTTTGTTCGCGATGTCTTAAGCGATCAAATTGCACTAGCTGACGGTATTGATCAATAATTTGATCTTGCAATTGTTGAAGGTCTTGAGCAATGACTTCGAAAATATTATTGATACAAGCCTGAGGTTTTAATGACCAATCAGCCATGTTTTGGTGCAAAGCTTGCTCTAAGTTGATCAATTGACAACCATTGCCATAACGTTGCCATAATTGATAATTTAACCACAATAAACATTGTCTTTGATTAGAAAAACCATTTTCTGCTGCTTGGTACCACTCAGCGATTTCAAAGATTAAACGCTCCTGCCAAGCAAATCCTTCAAAGCGATTTTGAAATGACTCAAAAAGTTGTATAAACGCTTCAGGACATGCTGCAGTATTGACCTCTTGACTTGAGAATAAATCCATGCCAAATGAACTGGCCTTAGCTTCCTCACTGAACAAAATCCTATTATATAAATCCACCAAAGATTTAGGCTTTAGTGCATCGAACTCAGCAATAGATTTAAAGAATTGATCCGTCTCTTTTTTGAAGAGGATGTTTCTGCTTTGCTTGCTTTCTAAATATTCTGGGATTAAGAGTTCATCAATATTGCTATTGACCATACAAGCATACCAAGCCGATTTGATCTTTAGCCTATTGCTCAATAAATCCTGTTTATATTCAACTGAAACTGGACAATGGTTTAGCAGCGAATTGGTTTGCTCTAAAGCAAGTTCAAATGTCTGCAACGACCCTTGTATTTGACCTTTCAATTGTTCGTAAAACAGTCTATCCCTCATAAATTTCCGTTCACAAAATTCGCAGGAGTTAAGGATATATGAACGGTAGCTTAAAAGATCTTGTATTCAGAATTATTCACATATAGCGTATTTGTATTGTATTAATACGCCAAAGCCAATAATTACAATAGTTTACATGTGTATACAAAAATGCTCACTGACATTTTTTTAAAGTAAAGCGCTCAAAATGAAGCAGTCAGGTAATATTAGACTGAGCAAAAATTAATTCAATAACTGAAGCACTTTTTGTTTGAATTCCGTGAAATTGGTTTTTTCAGTTGCTGATATAAATACGACTGGCGCATGGGCTTTACTCAACCAACTGTTTTGGAATTCAGTCAACATGGTATCAGGATGTTGGGCGATATACGCATCTACTTTGTTAAACACCAATAAGATGGGTTTTTCCTTAACGCCAATATCAAACAATGTTTGATTCACTAAATCCATTTGAGCTTCAAACTCAGGGCTTGATACATCCACCACATGGATAAGGGCATCAGCTTCAACTACTTCTGCCAAGGTGCTTTTAAAACTCTCGATCAAAAGGGTTGGTAATTTTCTGATGAAACCAACAGTATCACTCAATAAAATTGGCACAAATCTGCCGGGCTGCTCTTGGTCTTCTAAAACCACTTTCCTAACCGTTGAATCTAGTGTAGCAAACAATTTGTTTTCAGCTAAAATATCCGCATGACTCAGGGCATTCATTATGGTGCTTTTACCGACGTTGGTATACCCTACCAAAGCCACACGTTTTTTATCGTTGCGGTGTTGTCTTTGAACTTGATTTTGTTTTTCAATCAGTTCTAATCTGGCTTTTAGTTTGGTAATGTTGCTGCGAATTACCCGTCTATCCGTTTCAATTTCTGTTTCACCGGGTCCCTTCATACCAATACCCCCTTTTTGTTTAGACAAGTGGGTCCACAACTTAGTTAGTCTTGGTAAAAAGTATTGATTTTGGGCCAACTCCACCTGTGTTTTAGCTTGGGCTGTTTTGGCATTTTTAGAAAATATATCCAAAATCAACATGCTTCTATCTAACAATTTAATGTCTTTTAATACCCTTTCGATATTGCGAATTTGCGAAGGCGTTAGTTCGTCATCAAATATGACCATATCAGCTTCATGCACTTTCACCAAGGTGTGCAATTCATTTAGCTTACCTTCTCCTAAATAGGTTCTTGGATCAGGAAAATCTAAATTTTGAGTTAAACGAGCGCAAGTAATAGCGCCTGCTGTAGTGGCCAAAGCCTCTAATTCATCTAAGTATTCATTTAAGCGGTTAATGCGTTCAGATTTAGCATGAACCCCAACCAAAATGGCCTTTTCGACAATGGATTTGTTACTGAAATACTTTGGTTTCAAATATTAAATGAGGTAATTTTGTATTCGCCTGCAAACATAGTAATTTAGCAATTGATTTAAACATGCAACTGCCCTTCAAACTAAAATTTCAATCACTTTTGTGGTTATGCTGTTTGTTGAGCAGTCAATCTGCACTGTCACAAGACATTCTCTGGGCTAAAAATGCCAATCAAAACAAAAATACAGACTACACCAGAGTAGTGGGTCAAAACCAATATGGGGTATTTGTTTTAAAACACAAAAACCGATTGCTCAGAAAGTACTTTATCATTGAGCAATTCGATCAAAAACTTCAACTCAAAAAGTCAAAATTATTTAAGATTCCAAGTAGTGAATTACAAAAAGTAGTCGTTTCCCAAAATCAAATTCACTACCTCTACAAATACTATAACAAGGGCAAACTGAGTAAACTGCTATTAAATGTTATTGACTCCAACCTAATAGAAGGTAGTCCTAAAACCCTTTATGAATTTGGTGCTGATGCCTATGACATTTCAGATATTCAAGTAGACTTTGATCCTTTAAATGATAAACTCAGTGTTTGGTTTTTAAAAGACAGCAATCAACATACGCTATTGCAATACACCTTGCTTCAAAATGCAAAGGTAATATCGACCGGTAACGCTTGGATCAACAAACCTTTTGAGCAAATGTACATTGGCGATTCTGAAATTGATTCGTCAGGTAATTTATTTGCCGTTTTAACTCAAACAGTTGATGCCAAAAGCAAATCTGCAAGCGATTACAAACATTTTACAGTGTGTTTAAATGCCCAAGCTAATAAGATTCAAGTGGATGCTTTGAATAACAATGAATGTTTTATTGGTGCTTACCAATTGGCCTATAATTCTGCTCATCATTGCATGCACCTTGCCTATTTGGGTGGTTATTCTGATGAAGACGATAATCAATTCTATGGGATAAAAACCTTTGACTGTAAAGCCTTCACTGTCCTGTATGAAAGCATTAATACCATAGACCGCAAATTGGTGAGCCAAATCATGGGTGCTAAATATGAGAAGAACGGCAACAACCTTAATAAATTTAAAATTAAAAAATTGATCCCTAAAGCAGATATGGGTTGTGTATTGATTTGCGAACGCATGTTCATTACCACTCAAAGCGATGTGTTTTATGTGAATGGCGTGCCGCAAAGTACCTATGCAAGAATTTTTAATAACGACGAAGTATTGGTGTTCAGCATGACTTCAAAAGGGGATGAAGAGTGGTCAAATATGATTGTCAAAAACCAAACTTCAATTAATGATGGAGGCTACTATAACGGCATTGTAGTTATGGTAAATGAGCGCGACTTTCACATACTCTACAACGATAGAATCAGCGCCAATTCAGACATCATTCAAGTCAGCTTTCAGGCCAATGGTCTTTTCACTAAAAAAATTGTCTTAAACAACGAACAATATTACGCCATGGTCATTCCTTCTGAATACAGCCAAGTCAGTGGTAACAGTATGGTCTTACCGATTAACCAAAACAGAGATTTCACCTATATAAAACTCATCTATTGATACGCTTATTTTCATTCAATTACAATCAAACAGCCATATTCCTTTTGCTGTTTACCTTGATCATTAGAACAACAGGCTTGTTTGTGCCTTATATCAATAGCACACCTTCTATAGACATCAATTATTTGTCGGTATTTTTTAGTGTATTGAATCATTTTTCAACTGTTGGTTTTATCGTTTCTACAGGGTTTATTTATGCCACTGCCTTAATCTTTAATAAGATTTGTATTCAACATGAATTGTCCATTACGCCGTCTTATTTACCGGCCTATTTCTTTGTGTTGTTAAACTCCGTTTTCGTTGATCAATTTTACGCTGGTCCTGTTATTTTCGTGAACTTTTTCATGACCCTTTCCTTAGGTTCCATTTTGAATCTTTACAATTCCAACAATACCAATATTTCAATTTTTTCTGCTTCAACTTTGGCAGGTTTAAGTGCACTTTTAAACACCACCTATATTACCTTTTTTGTAATTGTTCTGATAGGTATCAACCTGTTTAGAACCTTTAATTTTAGAGAAAACTTATCGGCCTTATTTGGGTTTATCATGCCCTTATACATTGCTACTATGATCAATTACTTAATCAACAACAACTTCTTGCCCTTTCATATATTTTTTCCTGATTATGGCACCTTTAACAACCCCAATTGGGCCTTGTATTCGGCATTGCCTAGCATTGGATTGATAGGGTTCTTAGCGGTAATTAGGATGTATAGAAACTTCTTCAGAAACTCCACCAAACAAAGGCGTTTTATTCAATACATGATGTTGTTTTTAATTACCAGTACCATACTAATGAGTACCGGCAAACAAAACGCCCGTCAAGAGTTTTCGTTTTTGAGTATGCCTCTAGCTTTCGCCTTCTCTTTTTATTTTACCAATAGCAAAATCAATTGGCTAAAAGAGTTGCTTAACCTGTTACTCATCGCTTCGATACTGTATTTTAGAACAGTCAGCGCAGCTTAGTGAATATTCACTGCTTTTTTAAATTCAGCATCTGAAGGCTTCACCATTGAACCAAAATAGTAAGTCAATTGGCCTTGTGGGTTAATAATGAATTTATTGAAATTCCATTTTACTTCAAAATCTGAAGCACCGTTATTGGTTTTTTGAGTCAACCAAGCATACAGCGGGTGTTGGCCTTCGCCTTTCACATTGATTTTTTCAGTGATTGGAAACGTTACACCATAGTTCTTTTCACAAAAACTGCCAATTTCAGCCGCAGTGCCTGATTCTTGATTGCCAAATTGGTTACAAGGGCAGCCAATAACCACGATGTTACTGTCTTTGTATTGTGTATGGAAGGCTTGCAAGTCTTTGTATTGAGGTGTAAAACCACAAGCACTGGCGGTATTAACGATTACAACGTACTTCCCTTTAAAGTCAGAAAGTTTGATAACCCCTTTACCATCAAGGGTTTTGATTTGTATATCATAAATCGATTTAGCGCTTGAATCGGTAAGGGCTGTATCGATGCGTTTTGTTTTACCTACAAAACATGAGCTTAAAAAACTGAGTATTCCCATATAAATGATTAATCTTTGCATATTCTCTAAACAAATTTAAGTCGAAAGTGTTTTAATACCATGAGTATCTTGTCTGATGAGCCAGAAAAAGACCCCTTGAAGCACGACGCCTTGTATCAAGGACTCGATAAATTCTCGCCCATTCCTTTGTCGTTGTCTTCACCTAAAATAGAACCAATTGATAAACGATTGGTAAAGGCAACTGCTTTTGAAACCATGCATTTACAAGCCAATCAACAGATTGAAATGCTCAAACAACAAGCCAAATTATTGATTGATCAAGCCAAACAAATTGAAGAAAGGGTGCTGGTTTCAAAAAAGATATACGAGGCAGATATCAACTTTGAACCGGTAGTAGGCACTACTTACCATGTGTATGAACACAAAGGCAAAACTGTTTTATCATTGATTGCCCCGCATGAATGGGGCCTAAAAAAAGCCTACGAAAACTATGTTTGCTCTGCCAAATTATTAGCAGACAAAAGTTGGGAGCTGTTGAAATCATTTTAATCACTACCTCTTTTTAATTAATATCTTTGTCCTATTGTGGGACTGCTAAAGAAGATTGCTTCTCAAACCGCTATCTATGGTCTAAGCTCAATGTTGGGGCGTTTTATCAATTTTTTATTGGTAATACCCCATACATCGTATCTAAAATCAGTGGGCTCATATGGCGATATTACCAGTGTTTTTGCCATAATGGCCTTTATGAATGTGGTATTGACTTATGGCATGGAAACCACCTATTTTTATTTTATTAGAAGTGGTAAGGATGCCAAAACCGTATTTGCCAATGGTCAAAAATCTCTGCTGGCAAGTACCCTGTTGTTTGCAGCAATGGCTTATTTATTGGCCCCTGCTATTGCCCCTACAATTGGTTTTTCAGGCCATGTGGACTACCTATATGCTTGTTTAATATTCTTGGTCTTTGATACCTTATCTGCGCTGCCATTTGCCAGACTCAGACACGAAGAAAAGCCAATAAAATACGCTTTTGTAAAGCTCTTTAACATTGGCATCAATGTGTCACTTAATTTGTATTTTTTAATTCAAACGCCAGAAGTTTTATCGCATTTGAGTCAAGTGAATTTAATCCTACTCGCCAATGCAATAGCCAGTTTTGCCTCTTTTCTTGTTTTAAGTCCATTAGCGTTTGACATTGCTGTACCTTTTGAATGGACCTTGTTAAAATCCATGTTGAAATACGCTTGGCCACTCATCTTTGTTGGCTTAGCCGGCATAGTGAACGAAACCCTCGATAGAACCCTTTTAAAGGTAATGTTAAGTGATGAGGAAGGCTCCTACCAAAACGGCATTTACGGCGCTTTTTACAAATTAACTATGGTCATGACCATGTTTGTGCAAGCATATCGTTTTGCTGCTGAGCCATTGTTCTTTAAGCAAGCGGATAATCATCAATCTAAGGAAAATTATGCCAATATCATGTATTGGTTTATAGGTGTTTGCTTAATGATTTTTCTAATGTGTATGTTCTATATAGAACCTTTAGCCCATTTGTTCATTCGCAATCCAGATTATTTTAAAGATAGTCGCGGACTCTATGTTGTTCCCATTTTACTGCTAGCAAATTTGTTTTTGGGCATCTACTATAATTTGAGTATTTGGTATAGGTTTACCAATAAAACTAAAACTGGTGCCTTAGTGGCAATTTCAGGCGCCTTAATCACCATTGTAGGCAACTGGATTTGTATTCCTTTATTCGGATTTGTGGCTTGTGCTTGGATCACTTTATTGGTATATGCAGGCATGTGTATTGCTGCTTATTACTTAGGCCAACAACACTACCATGTACCCTACCAAGTCAAATCCTATTTGATTAATATTGGATTAGCCATTGTTATCTGGTTAGGCATTGATCATTATTTGCCGAATGGTTTATCGCCTCTTATCAAAGAACTTTTGCATATCCTGGGGATATTACTTTTACTTGGCGCCATTTGGATACACCGACCAAAAGTCAAAATTCATTAAATTTGCAGCATTGTTTTGAAAGTTAAAATCATTAATAACAGTCCCAATCCTTTACCGGCTTATCAGACTAAATCTTCTGCTGGTGCTGATTTATGTGCTCACCTTTCTGAGCCCATCACTATTGCGCCTCAAGAAAGGGTCTTGATACCAACGGGTTTATTTATTGAGCTACCTGAACACCATGAAGCGCAAATTAGACCTAGAAGTGGATTGGCTTTAAAACATGGCATTACTGTTTTGAACAGCCCCGGCACCATTGATGCTGACTACCGTGGCGAAATCAAAGTATTACTTATCAATTTAGGTGAAGAACACTTCACTATTCAAGGAGGAGATAGAATTGCACAAATGATTATTGCTCCTTGTATACAAGCAGTTTTTGAACCTGAAACCAACCTATCGGAAACAGAAAGAGGCGCTGGTGGCTATGGCCATACAGGCAAACAATAAAGCAAAACAAGCATGAATATCATTATACCTATGGCTGGCATGGGCAAACGCATGAGGCCACACACACTTACCACACCAAAACCTTTGTTACCAATTGCTGGCAAACCTATCGTTCAAAGATTAGTTGAAGACATTGCATCAGTATGCAAAGAAACCATAGATGAAGTAGCCTTCATTATTGGGGATTTTGGACATGAAGTTGAATTGGAATTAATTAAAATCGCAGAGAGTGTTGGGGCAGAAGGTAGGATCTACTACCAAGAAGAAGCACTTGGTACAGCCCATGCGGTTATGTGCGCCACACCTGCTTTAACTGGTGAAGTTATAGTGGCCTTTGCAGACACATTGTTCAAGGCTGAATTTGATTTAGACAAAACTGCAGATGGCACTATTTGGGTGCATAAAGTGGCCAATCCGAGTCAATTTGGAGTGGTCAAATTAGATGAACAAAATCACATTACTGATTTCATTGAAAAACCTGTAGAATTTGTATCAGACTTAGCCATTATTGGTATTTATTACTTTAAAGATGGCGATAATTTATTAAGCGAAATTCAATACTTGATAGATAACGATGTTAGAGAAAAAGGTGAATACCAATTAACCAATGCCCTTGAAAACATGAAAAACAAAGGCTTAGTATTTAAGCCAGGAGAAGTTGAAGAATGGTTGGATTGTGGCAACAAAGACGCCACAGTTTTGACCAATCAACGCATACTAGAAATCAAACGAAATGAATTTGATAACAGTCATGTGAATGGTAAAAATGCCTGTACCATTATCGAACCTTGCTTCATAGCTGACGACGTAAGAATTGAAAATTCTACCATAGGCCCTCACGTAAGTATAGGAAAAGGCTCAGTCATTCTAGGTTCAAACATTAGTAACAGCATCATACAAAGCAGTTGTACAATAGAAAATATTGACTTCACAAACAGTATGATTGGCAACCATGTAACAATAAATGGGCAGGGAAAAGAGTTAAGTATTGGAGACTACAGTACGCTCAAATAAACTGTGTTGAATCCTATAAGGCATACCATTTATTGGCTGTTGTTTAGCTGCAGTTGTTGCCTGGCTTTATGGTCTTGTAAACCCAAAAAGCAAGTAATCCAAACGGGTAATGACAACACCTTTAATGCCTGCCTGATTGATGCCTCGGTGCATTACGCGAATAGCAATTTTTCATTGGCCATCAAGAACCTGGAAAAATGCGAACGGCTTAAACCCAATGAAGCCAATGTCTATTATTTATTAAGCAAAAACCATTACGGCAATCAGAATGTTAATGCCTGTTTAAACAATGCCGAAAAGGCTTGTCAACTAGCGCCTAAAAATGTGTTTTATGTGTTGTGGTATGCTGAAAAGCTCAAACAAAGTGGGCAAACCAAATTGGCCGTTCAAGCCTTAGAAAAACATTTAGAATTACACCTTAAAGATGATCAATACGTTCAAATATTGGATCAATTGTACGCCAAAAATGGCTATCAAACTGACCTGAGAATTGCTTTGTTGGAGCAACAAAAAAAGGCCTGTGGCTACAAGCTCAATTCACAATTAAAATTAATTGATTTGTATGTTGCCACTTTTAACTACGAGAAGGCCCACGCTTTGTATGATGAAATCAAAAAAGCGAGCCCAAACAAATTACAATACTTCATAGACGACGCAAATTTGTATTTAAAAAACAATGACGAAAATAGCGCTAATGCTATTTATCAGGCCGCTTTAAAAAGTCATCCTACCGATTTCAAATTAAATTACAACCTCTTCAAATACACTTATAAAATCCAAGATTACAAAGGTGCCGCCGCCTATTTAAAGCAAGGCTTAATGGATCCGAAAATGACTGTTGAAGACCAATTAAAGAGTTGTCAAGAATTGAATCAAATGGCTCAAAAAGACAGTTTGTACAATCAGTATTTACCTATCTTAATTGAGCAATTAAAAACGATTATTAACCCCTCTTATAAAGTGTTACAACAAGAGGCTGAATTGTATGAGCAATTAAGCAATAAGCAAGCTGCGTATTTGATTTATGTATCTTTAACTGATATTGTGCCTTCCAACTATCAGTACTGGCTTAAAACCATAACAATAGCCAAGTCTTTAGGGCGCTATGATTGGGTCATACAAAATGGCAATAAAGCCATTGAAGCATTTCCGACCATTGCGGAATTGTACATTGCTATGGCAGAAGCCAGCAACCACTTAAAACAATACGCCAAAGCTAAAGACTATGCTCAAACAGGACAATCATTCGCAGCAGATAACCAAAGTGAGGCCGCAGTGCTAATTCAATTGGGCATTGCTGAAACACATACCCATCAAATTGATAAAGCCCTATTGCATTTTGAAATGGCTATAGCAAAACAAGCTAAAAATGCTTTAGCCTATGAGGCCATGGGTGATGCTTACATGATAAATAACAATAAAACAAAAGCACTTGAATGCTGGAAAACAGCAGTTGCTTTAGGCAATAACCACCCCAAATTACTTCGCAAAATAAAAGATGAATCGTATATTGAATAAACTGCTAATTGGTATAGTATGCCTGTTGCTTACACAAACAGCCTGTAAAGCTAAAAAACAAGCTGTAGCACCTCCGCCAGTGGTTAAGAAAGATACTACTGCAATTACTGCTTATGATTTGCTAAAATCTACCATCAAACCTTGGACCTACTTCTCTAGTAAAATCAATGCGGATTATACTGATGGCAACAAAAATATTAGCGTAAGCATAACCTTAAGAATGTACAAAGACTCTCTTGTATGGGTATCAGCTGGCATGTTTGGTATAGAAGGCTTTAGAGCATTAATCAATAAAGATTCTGTGGTCATTTTAAACAAGCTCGAAAAGACTTATGCCATCATCAAAACAAAAGAATTCAGTGGCATTACCTCTACACCACTTACGGTTGAACAAATTCAGAATATTGTTATCGCCAAACCAGTATTTGACCTTCAACAATACCAAATCAAAACCAATACTATAGAGCGTTTATCAATAATGAGTGACCAAGTAAAATTGGGTTTGCTACACCATTATAAACCAAGCACTTTAACCATGGATTCTGCCTACTTATCTGACAAGAAAAACCCAGGTAATTGGGCGCGCATAGCGTATTCAGAATACATACAAATTTTAGAACATGCTTTCCCCTTAAAGGCCATTATTGAAACCCATTCAATAGAACAAAAAAGCAATACTGTTCAACTGAATTATACAGATGTTGATTTCATTTCTCCTATAACTTTCCCTTTAACCATACCTTCGTCTTATGCTAAAGCAAAGTAAGTTCATAGGGCTTCTGGTCTTTTTATTATGCGCCAATTGGTCATATGGCCAAACGCGTAAAGAGCTTGAAAAACAAAGGCGTAAGACTGAAGAAGAGATTGCAGTCACCAAAAAGATTTTAAAAGAAACCAAGGCCAAAAAACAAGAAAGTATTCGTGCAATTACCACCATTGCCAGGTTAATTGAGAAGCGTGAAGAGCTCATTCAGACCATTAATCAAGAGATAGTGTATGTCAATAACGATGTCGATAAAAAGAAAAACGACATCGAATCCTTAAACATACAAATCAACGAAGAAAAGAAAAACTATGCCAATGCCTTGGTGCAAGCCTATAAGAATAAAAAAGTATATAATCATTCGCTCTACTTTTTTGCTGCACAGTCGTTTAATCAATTGGTGCAACGCATGAAGTTCAATAGTTATTTGAATGCTGCTCAAGAAAAATTTCTGTTCAGAATACATCAAAAACGCGAACAACTAGAATTAGCCCTCGATGAATTGCTCGGTCTAAAAACAGCTAAAGAAGCATTGGCTAAAAACAAACAAAACGAAGTTAAAGAGTTAGAACAAGATAAATCAGCCAAAAATAAGGTTGTAGTTGCTTTAACAGGTAAAGAGGCGGAATTAAAACGCAATCTTGAAAAACAGAAAAAGGCTAAAGAAAACTTAAATGCTCAAATCAATGCCATTATTGCCAGAGAAATAGCGGCTGAACGAAAAAAGGCTCAAGAGCAACAAAAAACTCAGACCAATACCAATAATCCAAAAAGCGACCCTAAAAAGACGAGTACCCAAACACCAAGTGTAACCCCAGAAGTCAAAATCCTCAGTGATAATTTTGCCGCTAATAAGGGCAAATTGCCTTGGCCAGTCGAAAAAGGTTTTGTAAGCGAGCGATTTGGCACCCATGCCCACGAAAAACTTGATCAAATAACAGTTCAGAACAATGGTATTGATATTCAAGCTAGTGCAGGGGCAAAAGCTAGATGTATTCACAAAGGCACTGTTACGGCAGTGATCAGCATTCCTGGTATGGGAAAAGCGGTCATTATTAACCATGGTGAATACTACACTGTATACTCCAAATTGAAAGATGTAACAGTTGGTCAAGGTCAAAGTGTTGCCTTTAAGCAAACCATTGGTAGCATAGGAGAAGATGACGATGGTGCTACAGAAATACACCTCGAAATTTGGTACAATCAAGACAAGCAAAATCCAGAAGCTTGGTTAGCAAAATAATATGCCTACACAACACATTCAAACCATTGCAATAACAGGGGCTGGCACCATGGGTGCAGGTATAGCTTTAGTCTGTGCTCAAGCCAATAGGCAAGTAATCCTTTTTGACCTACAAGACTCAGTGCTTGATAAGGCTAAAATCAACAATCAAAAAATACTACAAAAGCAAGTTGATGCCGGTAAATTGGCAGTAGAACAAATGCATAGTATACTTGATCAAATCGTTTATACAACGGATGTTAATCAAGTAAAAGCAGAACTGATCATTGAAGCCATAGTTGAAAAATTGCCCATTAAACAGGGCTTATTTAAACAGCTCATGGAAATCAATGGTGCAGATTGTATTTATGCTACCAATACGTCTTCCATTCCCATCACTCAAATTGCAGCTGGTTTAGCCTTTCCTGAACAGGTTATTGGTATTCACTTTTTCAATCCGGCCCACATTATGAAATTGGTAGAGGTTATTAAAGGTGCTAAAACCAATGCAGCCATTGTAGAACGCGTCTTATCACTCGTGCAAGCCATTGGTAAAACAGGTGTTGTAGCAGCAGATGCTCCAGGATTTATAGTGAACAGAATAGCCAGATTGTACTACGTTGAGTCCCTTAAATTGTTAGAAGAAGGTGTTGCAGACATAGAGACCATTGACCGCATTATGGAATCAAGTGGTTTCAAAATGGGTCCTTTTAAGTTGATGGATTTAATAGGCGTTGACACCAATTATTCAGTAACAGAAAGTCAATACCAATTGTTTAACTTTGAGCCTAGGTTTAGACCAAGCAGAATTCAAAAACAAAAAGTTGATGCAGGTTTGCATGGTCGCAAAACAAAAGCCGGATTTTACAATTATGATCAATAAATATGCGCTTATCTTGGTTTTATTTCTAGCGCTAAGTGCTTGTAAAAAAAATCAACAAACAAACGATCCTATTCCGGATGTACCAGTCAATGTAACCATTAACATGGCATTGCCTAAATACAGTCATCTGTTAAATGCTAATACATTTGTTTATGAAGAAGGTGGGGTTAAGGGAGTCGCTATAGTGCACTACAAAGATGATGAGTATTATGCTTTTGAACGTTGCTGTACTTACGAATCCTCCAAATCTTGCGCCCAAATAGAGGTTGACAGCAGTATTATGATATTTCGCTGCGGCCAAACCACCACGGCAGGATTTCAAAAATGTTGTGATTCGAAATTCCTTTTTGATGGTAGTGTTTTTAATGGGCCTGCCACTTATGGCCTAAAAATGTACACATTAACCAAACAAGGCAGTTTGATTACCATAACAAATTAAAAAAAATACAAAAAAATTCTTTTAAAAGCAAAGTATTTTTATATATTTGTCCGATTATAACAATATTTTACATTAAAAAGCAGCTTATGATGAAGAAAAAATTACTAGTCACTATCATTGCATTCTTATCTGTTTATCAAGCTTTTGCTCAAACTGCTGACAGAAGATTGGGAATAGAACTTAACGGTGGAATCAATGAATACCAAGGAGATTTAGGTTCTGCCTTGTTTTTTGCTAGAAAACCAAATTACCAAGGTATTGGTGGTTCTATTAGCTACTATTTAAGTCCTAGCTTTGACTTAACTTTCTTCGGTTCTGGTGGAGACGTAGGATACTACACTGATCTTCCATTCATGGATCCTGAATTCACCACTGTGTTCTTCAGAGCTAACATTGCTACTTTGAATGGTGGTATCAGATATAAAATTTTAAAAGATAAGCCTTTTACCCCATACCTAATGTTAGGTTTAGGTGGTGCTTATATCCACAGCAAAAGCAACAAACATCCTAATGCTTTAACTGATGGTGCTGGTAATGCCGCTGCAGGATTTGGTTTTCAATTCAATTTGAATGAAAAACTATCTTTAAGAGTACAATCAATGTATAACTATACATTTAACGATATTTGGGATGGTGAGCCATACACTTATATGACCCACACCAGAAACAAAAACAATGATTTGATTGCTTTCCACTCTGTAGGTTTAGTGTACAACATGCAATACGGTTCATCTAGCATGAGCGGTGGCCCAAGCCAAAAAGACAAAGACAAAGACGGTGTGCCAGATGCTTTGGACAAATGCCCAAAAACTCAACCATGGCAATTGCCTGTTAACGAAGAAGGTTGTCCTAAAGATTCTGATTTGGATTCAATTCCTGATTACCAAGACTCTTGCCCATCTCAATTTGGCTTACGCAAATTCAATGGTTGCCCTGATTCTGATGGTGATGGTGTAATTGATAGCAAAGACCGTTGCCCTCAAAAAGCTGGTCCTGCTTCTTCTCAAGGTTGCCCTGAT
>JAURIG010000030.1 GCA_030832905.1 Bacteroidota bacterium | reverse complement strand
TTTGTGTTGCCTGTAGGATTGACTAATTGATTTGCAACTGCAGGCAAGCCTAAATTCCAAGTATAAGTATAGCTACTTGGTTTACCACCGGTAACCACTGCTTGCAATGGCACTTTCATACCATTGCATATGGTAGTATCTTTAAGACCTGTAATGACTATTGGGCCTAAAACATCTACTGTAATCGAGTCAACGGCTTTGTCTGAACAGTTGTCTGTTAATTCAACTTTGTATTTGGTCTTGAAAATTGGTTGAACGTTGATAATGCTCGTATCCGCATTGGCGGGCGTCCATTTGTAATGGTATTTTTTTGAATCTCCACCTGTTGAAAAGGCATTCAATTTGGCTCCTCTCCCTTTACACAAAGTTGTGTCGTTGTTTAAATTAACTTTCAATTGAGGCCTAACCACAACATACACTGAATCGCTTGCCGGTGTTGTTGAACAAGCATCGGTTAAAGTCACTTTTACCCATTGACTGGTATTGAGCGTTGCGTTAAGAGTTGAGCCAAACCCTAAACCATTGCTCCAAGTATAGGTGTAATTAAGCGTATCCCCTCCGCTAGCTTTAGTAGCCAATTGGCTAACCTTATTGAAACAAATAAGCGTATCTGTTGTCAATGCCTTAACATATAGAGAATCTTTCACATACACTTTTACAAATGCTGTATCTGAAACAGGTGTACATCCATCACTGACGATTACCCTGTAAACAGTCGTGTATTGTGGGCTAACCGTTTTTGAGGCGCCTGTACCTAAACCTTGATCCCAAGTATACACATAAGAACTATTTTTACCGCCAAGAGCTTTAGCGCTTAACTTAGCGGAACCGCCTCTGCAAATAATGGTATCAGAACTTGTTGCCAACTCAAGTGGATCTCTAACTGTAACTTTAACAATAGCTGAATCTATTCCGTTGGTGCAAACATCTTTGAGATACACTTTATACGCTTGATAAGCTGTTGGGCTTACAATATTGGTGTCATTATATACATTGTTATCCCATTTATAAAAATAATCTTTAAAATAGCCCCCAGTTCCTGTAGCTCTTAACAAAGCCTTTGTTCCCATACAAATAGTGGTATCTGAAAAGGCTTTCACCTTAACAGGTTTTTTAATGGCGGTGTATAACAATTTAAACCCTCTGCCAACAACATATGGATCAGATACATGCCTCAAAGTAACCACACTACCTGCAACTAAAATCGTATTTCCACCATTAGGCATTGTAGAACCGGTATAACCTGCAATTTTAGTACCTGTGCCAGGATAATAGCCTTTATAGATGTATAAACTATCATAATTCAATTCGTAATCAAAATCATAGAATTTAATTCTAATTGAATCTGCCCCTGGTGCACTTATGCGTAAATAGGTGATTTTACCTTGTTTGTAAATATCTTCTCCCCCATCATCATAAACAAATGATTTGCATTTGCGCGTACTGTCAATGCCAGAGGCTGGCATCAATACCGCATTACAAATATCAAATGTGGAATCAATCTTAACATACGCTGTTTTAGTCAAACTATCCTTCTTGTTTTTAAAACAAGAAGTAGCCACCAATTTAATGGTGTAATTGCCATATGCACTATAAGTATGTGAAGGATTAGTAGCAGTGGATGTATTGGCATCACCAAAAGTCCATTTATAAGAAAGCGCATTTGAACTCAAATTGTAAAAATTAACCAATTTTGAGGCATTACAGATAATAGTATCGGCTCTGAAATTGGCTTTTACATAACCACTATCGTATTTGGGACCAACATTACAAGCATACCACGCATTAGTTACAGCAATCACTTCTTTACTACACTGTCCAAATAAATCTTTAGCTGCTTGTATGCTATAAAATCTTGAATCTGCGTATTGAGAACTAGGGGTCAAATACACTGTCAAATTTCTGTAAGCTATTTTTTCTGCGCTTAAAATGCCTAAACTATCAACTTTATAAGCATTAGAAAAATCATTGTTGCCTGTTCCTCCCTCAGTAATTAAATAAAACCACCAATTTTGAACACCACTATTTAAGTGCACACCGCCGTTATCTCCTGCACCTGTATACCAATATGTCCCTAAATAACAACGTGGGTGACCATTGGTTCTTGGATCTGACATATTTCTAAGTCCATTTCCACTGTAAGTTATTTCTTCCCCTATTCTCCAGCTGTAACCTGTCGGTTTACCATAACGTTCAATAGCATTTCCAAAAATATCACTGAAAGATTCATTGAGTTGACCAGATTGATAACTATAAATCAAATTGGCTGTGTAAGTCGTGACTGCATGTGTAATCTCATGACCACAAACATCAATGGAGGTTAATGGCTTAAATGAATTACCATCGCCGTATGTCATACGGACACCATCCCAAAAGGCATTATCATAATTGCTCGAATAATGAACATAACTATTGATTCTGGCATTCGCATTATTGAAACTATTTCTGTTGAATTTAGATTTAAAATAATCAAATGTTGTTTCTGCACCCCAATGACAATCTGTTGCCACTTCATCTTTATTTAGATTTACATTGTTCCAAATATTATTGGAATCTAAAAAGTCTACTGCAGTACCATAATTGGTGCTTTTCTTCAAATTGTAAGTATAAACCCCATTACCTCTTGAATTGTCTCTAAGTCTGAAATTGGTTGGCGCAGTACTATCTGTTGTGATGTTTTTTAATCCACTGTATTTGGTATAGGCCTTTCCAATAACATCTACTGCATGCAATTGATTTTCTTGAGCTACAACTTGACCTGTTTGAACATCAATGTAAATGTTCTCCGCTTTTCTTGGGGTTATTGCGTGAATATTGAACTTATAGGTTAACTTAAAATCAGATTGGCTAAAATCCAATTGAGATGGAACATAAATCAGTGATGCTTTAGGGTACCATGTTGCATTCGGGTCTGATTTTATCTCTTTAATATTCTGTTCTTCATCAGATGATTGCCACATGTACAAATTAGCCTTCAAAGAATCTAATGCTAAGTCTAAGGCCTTTTCCTCTGTAATTCTTTTATCTGAATTTGGGTTATTGATTTTAAAAACTTCACCATTAAAAGATTTCAATTCGCCTTGTTTAATGTGAAAAATCAATACAGACCCCAAAATTGGAACTTGCTTGAAATTTAATTGATAGCGAATATGTTTATACCCTAATTCATCCTCCAATGTATTGATAACAGACAACTGATAATCTTCACCAAGTTGATACTGTTTTTTAACAAATCCAATGGCATTGGCTTCTGTGACTGATTGCCAATCATACAATTCCGCGAATTGCAATGATTGTGTATAAGCACTCAACCTATGAGATTGAAATGCTTTTGAATAATTAACAGCAGTTTGAGTTGAAGTCTGCCCAAAAAGCGAGCAGCTTGTCAAAATGATGAGGGTTGTTAGTAATCTTTGCAGCATAGACCTTATTTCAGTTCTATTTGCAAGATAAGTTAAAAAAATGATTTTTTTGAAAAATTCGATAAGCGGCAAAAATCCGCCTATTTTACAGATTGCACGGTAAGTCCAGTTCTGAGTTTAGGCTCAATATAGGTGGACTTTGGCGGCATAATCATTTTTTGGTCAGCGACTTCAAAAACATGTTCAATGGCACAAGGGAAAACGGTGAATACCATATCTTGCTCACCATTGTGAATCATACGTTCTATGTCTTCTATACCCAAACTACCCTTGTAAAAGGTCAATCTTGAATCCACTTTCGAATCTTTAATGTGCAATATTTGCTTAAATACGGCCTCCTCTAAGATGGAAACATCGAGTTTTTGAACCGCATTGTATTGATCAGTTGAAGGCAAGTAATTCAAAGCATACCATTGGCCTTTAAGACATAAGCCAAAAGATTTTTCACGACTAGGCATAAAACCAGAACCCATTGCTTGAATGTCAAATGACTCTGACAATGCTTGCAAAAAGGTGGCCTGATCAAAGGATTGTTCGGCTTTGAAAGCTCTATGAAAACTATCAATATGCAAACTTTCAGGTGGCACTATAAAACACAAATAACGACCATTATTAAGCCCTTGTTTTTTGAAATAACCAGCTGAAGCTGCGCTTCTATGATGGCCATCTGCTATGTATAAATCACCGATTGATTGATAAATGGTTTGTACTTTATTGATCCAATCTACTTGATCTATTTTATAAATAGAATGAATGATGTTATACTCATCCTCAAAATGAATAATGGGCATAGCTTGAGCTATCCAATCTACTAAATGTGATTTAATTTGATCTTGGTGTTGATGGGTCATCAATACTGGCTCACCAATAACACCTGTAGTAGCTATATGTAATATCAGTTGGTCTTCCTTTTCAGTAATGGTATTTTCGTGGATCTTAATATGGCCTGAAAAATAATCTTCAACAGCCACAGTACAGATCAAACCAACATACTCTCTACCGTTTATTTTGTTGACTTGACTGTATATATAAAATGATTCATTTGCATCCTGAACAACAACCTGTTCGGCTATTAATTTGTCCAATGCTTTTTTTCCTAATGGAAAATGCTTTACGGGATCTTTGCTTTCGTGAAATTTGATGTATGGCTTTACGACATTTAAATATGTATGAGGATTTTCATCCACTATTTTATGCTGCCTATCTAGACTGTCTAAATGGGTATTAGCAGACACCTGTAATTCCAAGCCTTTGGCAGGCAACAGTGCTTTAAATGGGTAAATATGTGCCAAGATCTACAAATTAAAATGCTTCAAGATTTGCTCGGCCATTTCATCACCAATACGCTTTTGAGCTTCAGCAGTACTGGCACCAATATGAGGGGTCAATGACACATTGTTCAATTTTAGCAAGCCATCGTATACCGGAGGCTCCTGCTCAAATACATCAACTCCTGCATAGGCTAATCGACCTTGGGTAAGAGCAGTTACTAAATCTTTTTCATTCACAACTCCACCTCTAGCACAGTTAATGAGTACAGCTGATGGTTTCATCAAATTCAATTCAGCTTCAGCAATAACATAACCCTGACCACCAGGAATATGTAAACTCACAAAATCAGCTTGTTGAAGCACTGCTTCTTTGGAAATGGTTTTAACGGTATGGGTTAATGATGGCAAGCCAGCATCAGGATGGAATTGAATTTGAACCTCTGCAGTTTGAATCATCGGATCATAGGCAATCACATTCATCCCCAAACCATAAGCCATTCTGGCGGCTTCTCTACCTATTCTTCCAAAACCAATTAATCCTAGGGTTTTACCTTTTAATTCTATGCCTTCCGAACACGTTTTCTTTAGCCCATTAAAATTAGCAACACCATTTTCAGGCATTTCTCTATTACTGTATTGCAACCATCTGCTAACAGAAAACATATGAGCAAACACCAACTCTGCCACACTGGTACTGCTGGCTGCTGGTGTATTAACCACCGTAATACCTTTGTTTTTAGCAGCTTCTAGATCAATGTTATCAAGACCAACACCTGCTCTGCCTATCAATTTAATATTAGTGGCATTTTCAATCACAGATGCATTCACTTTTGTAGCACTTCTAACCAATAACACATCATAATCATTTAATCGAGCCGGTAATTCATCTTGAGGGATTTTATTGGTATCCACCTCAAAACCTTTAGCTTCCAATGACAATTTAGCACTGGCATCTATTCCATCGTTTGCAAGTATCTTCATCATTATTAATTAAAAGTTCTCATAACATTTACTAAGGCCTCAACACTTTCTAAAGGCAAAGCATTGTAAATACTAGCTCTGTATCCACCTGCAGAACGATGCCCTTTAATGCCAGAAATACCTGCTTCTTTCCATGCAGCATTGAATTTCTCTTCCAATGATGCATCGTTTAACACAAAGCAGGCGTTCATTTGAGATCGGTCTTCTTTGGCAATGGTTCCGCTGAATAACGGATTATTATCAATTTCGTTGTACAATAATTCTGCTCTTGCTGCTGCGCGTTTTTGCATTTCATTAACACCACCTACTTTTTGCACCCATTTAAGGTTTTGCAACATAGCGAAAATAGGAAATACAGGAGGAGTATTAAACATCGTTTCCTTTTCAATGTGTAATTTATAGTCCAACATACTAGGGATTTTTCTGCTTACTTTACCTAGAATGTCTTTGCGAACAATCACGACTGTAACGCCAGCAGGGCCCATATTTTTTTGAGCACCAGCATAGATTAAACCAAATTTACTCACATCCACTTGACGACTCAATATATCAGAGCTCATATCACAAACCATAGTGACTGGAGAGTTTGGAAAACTCTGCATTTGACTACCATAAATGGTATTATTACTTGTGCAATGAAAATAATCAGCATCAGTAGGAATGATATAATCTTTTGGGATGTAATTGTAATTGGTATCTTCTGAACTTGCCACCACTTCAACTAAACCTAAATGTTTGGCTTCTTTAACAGCATTGGCCGCCCATACACCTGTTTTCAAATAAGCGGCTTTGGTTTCTAGCAAATTGTAGGCAACCATTAAAAATTGTAAACTTGCACCACCACCTAAAAACAAAATATCATAGCCTTCAGGGATATTCATTAATGATTTAATCGTGGCTTGAGTATCTTCAACAACCGAAACAAACTCTTTACCTCTGTGAGAGACTTCTAACACAGACAAACCAGTGCCTGCAAAATTTTTAATTCCCTCAATACTGGCATCAATTGCCTCTTGTGGTAAAATAGATGGTCCTGCTGAAAAATTGTGCTTCATAGACATATGTATAAATTTTATTTGTTGCGAAATTAAGTTAATATTGAAACAATAAAACATGAAAATTAAAAACATTGTCATTTTGATTGTGCTAATGCTTAAGTTGTTCACACTGCATGCACACATTCACTCTGACTCTGATTCTACAAAGCAATCCTTTAAAGACAGATTGCGTTTTTTTATGGGCGCTGGCGGGCAAATTGGTGGCCCATACTCAAATTTTTCTTTACATCCTCAAATTGGCTACCAAATTACACCCAAACTAACCACAGGCATTGGCGCCAACTGGCAATATTTCCCATATTTGACAAGTTACTCTAACATTTATGGTGCGAATGCATTTACTAGGTATTTAATCAGACCAAGTGTGTTTTCTCAATTTGAATTCCAAGAACTTAATTACATTAACCAATGGCAACAATATGCTATGTTAGGTCTTGGGACCATTCAAAATAGAGGCGTATACATTGCTGCCTATTATTTGCTATTATACCCTTCAAATAACCTTTACAGAGCGCCCTATTTTATCAGATTCGGCATGTGTTTTTAATGGCAATTAAGACTTTACATATCGTTGCAGGCCCAACGGGCATTGGTAAAACTGCCTTTGCGATTGAGCGCGCTTTAGCTTTAAATTGTCCTATCATTTCTGCAGACTCCAGGCAGATCTTTAAAGAATTGTCTATAGGTGTAGCAAAACCTAGTCAGGAAGAACTGAACAAAGTTCAACATTATTTTATTGACCATTGCAGTATTCATGAAGCCTACAATGCTGGTCAATACGCAACGGATGCCAGAGTATTGATCAATGAATTATTCGACACTTTGAATGACATTGTTATTTGTGGTGGCACAGGGCTTTACATTAAGGCATTGCTGAATGGATTAGATCCCCTACCCCCTCAAAATCCAGAATTGAGACAACGTTTGCAAAACAACTTTGAAACAGATGGCATAGCCGCACTTCAAACAGAATTACAATCCCTTTCTGAAATTGCGTTTCAACAAGTTGACCATAACAATCCTCAAAGATTAATGAGAGCCATAGAAATATACTTATCACCTCCTGCTACAAACACCGATTTGCCAAAATTCAATTACGAGTTCGATGTCAATAAAATAGTGCTAGACATGGACCGTTCTCTTTTGTACCAAAGAATAGACAACAGAGTTGATCAAATGATAGACATGGGTCTTGAACAAGAAGCCAAAAAACTTATTGCACACAAAGCCTTAAACGCCTTGCAAACAGTTGGGTATAAAGAGTGGTGGCCATACTTTGATGGCAGTTATTCCAAAGCTGAAGCCATTGATAAAATCAAACAACATTCTAGAAATTACGCTAAACGTCAAATCACTTGGTTCAAACATCAATT
Source organism: Bacteroidota bacterium (assembly GCA_030832905.1). Classification (GTDB taxonomy): domain Bacteria; phylum Bacteroidota; class Bacteroidia; order NS11-12g; family UBA955; genus JABMMZ01. Next base: position 10,119 of record JAURIG010000030.1, on the reverse strand, counting down.
TTGAAGCTTAGCTTGAGTCCCTTAATTTTGAACTGTGAAAACCCAATCCACTTTAAAAAAAACGCTAAGACATCCATTAGGATTAATTGGTGCTTTTTTGGTTGGTTTTTTTTTGGTTTTAAGTCTATTGGGCAACCTGATTACCCTCGACAAAACGCCCAATACTAATCTCATACATCTACCCATTGCACTGTTACCTCCAGGGTCACAAATCCAAGCATTTGTGGTCAATAGCCCTGACTCCAATTCTGTCTTTCATCAATGGCTTTGGGGCCATCAAGCACCTGAACAATTCATTGCTATTAATGACTATAAAATCACCCAAGATTCTATAGTACTCAGTTTATTTGATCAAGACACAAGCCTGCATCACAAAGAAACCATAGCCCTTAAATCGGTTAAAAACTATGAGCTCAAAACCATGACTTTTTGGTTAGGTACCGATGGATTTGGTCGCGATGTCTTATCAAGGGTAATCATTGGCAGTAGAATATCAATTGCCGTTGGCTTAGTGGCAGTGCTAATTGCAGTGCTGTTTTTAGGCACAGGGCTAGGCTTGTTAGCTGGCTTCTATAAAGGCAAAACAGACATTGCCATTACTTGGTTAATGAATGTGATTTGGAGTTTGCCTACCTTTTTATTGGTCGCGGCCATCAGCTTTACCATGGGAAAAGGCTTTTGGCAAATCTTTGTTGCGATAGGCATCAGTTCATGGATAGAAGTTGCCAGAGTGGTGAGAGGCCAAGTGTTTAGTATACGTGAAAAGGAATACATTCAAGCCGCCAGATTAATGGGGTTTTCGGGTTTTAGAATCATGATCAAACACATACTCCCCAATTTAATTAACACCTTAATTGTATTGGCTGTTTCAGTATTTGGTTCAGCCATTTTATTAGAATCAGGTTTGAGTTTCTTAGGCTTTGGGATTGCACCTCCTGCACCAAGTTGGGGCATGATGGTAAAAGAAAATTATCCTTACATCATGTTTGATAAAGCCTACTTGGCTTTTGTACCAGGGCTAGCGATTATGCTTTTAGTGATGGGCTTTAACTTTATTGGTATTGCTCTAAGAGATGCTTTAGACATTCACCTTAAATAAGTTTATAGTTTTTGTGCTCACCAATTCTCCACCCTGTTAACTGCTCTATCCAATGGAGTAAACGTTTTTTCAACCCGAATCTTTTAATACTGATATCGTGATCAAACTGCCAGTTTTTTTGAGCAATTCTATCTTGCATAACAGCTGGATGAGAGCCTTTGTAAAAGGCCAAAGAATCAATGCCAGAAAAATCAAACTCAGAAGCGTTGGCATACTCTGATTGAATGAATTCATCTGAATGCCATAGTTTGCGTGCTTGCTTTAGTTTTTCCAATTGCAGTTTTGGATGCTTTACCCAGCCATAATGAAACATATCTGCTTGAACGGGCTTTACCTTCAGTTTTCGATTGTTGATCCTAAAACCTTGGGCATCTTTATAAGACCTAGCTCCTACAGATCGCTTTATGATTCTGATCTCTTTTCTATACCAATGCCTTGAATCTGCTAAATAATCATATGACCCATAAAAATGTTTGTAATTCAACAACAAACCTTCCACTTTTGGCATATGTAAATAGTGGTACATGGCTTCTTGAATGGTGGGAATATATTGTTCATGTAAACACTCATCTGCTTGAATATAAAAACACCAATCTGCATTGGGATTGACAGCATCTAAAGCTTTATTGGTTTCAACTGCAAGCACTTTTCCGCCCTCTCTCAATGAATCATCCCAAACCGTCTCTAAAATTTTGATCTTTGGCGAGTCAAAGCTTTTAACATAGCTTAAGGTGTCGTCTTCACTTTTGCCAACGGCAATAACAAATTCATCACACAAGGGCAAAACAGAATAAACCGCTTCTTTAAGCGGATAGTCCGCTTTGACAACATTTCTTGCTATGGTAAATCCTGATACAAACACAGTTAATGGTATTTCTTTTTAACGTATTTTATCAAGATCAACATATCCTTTTTCCACTTGGCAAAATGATTAAACGTGTTGAACATGTAATGAATCATTTCAATATCATCTTTGGGCACTCTGTGGTTTTTGTCTTTGAACTTTTGTTCAATGTTATCCATGTAAATCTTGAAATCCAAGATGCATTCAAACCAATTTCTGTAGATAGCATAATTGGTATTGGTTGACCCTATCGCATAAGTTCTTCTTGTTTTTGGATAACGCATGCCACATAAATTAAAATGGGTGGTAGACAACCAACTGTAATGACCATTGTTGCCGCTTTCTTCAATCTTAATGGCCAGAAAAAGATAATGCCATCTTCCCATATATTTCTTAGCAACTTTGTACAGGGTATCTATACTGGGTACTTTTTTAAGGTTTAAACCTTTTAAAACATTACCTGTATCAACTGTTTTAACTACTGCGGCAGAATCATTCGCTTTCGTTGCATACAACGAACCACTATACAAACAAAAAAACGCTATGACAAAACTACGTATGATGGGCAAAATATATTCAAATATACAGGCTGAAGTATTGGCATTTTCCACAAGTTATAGAAAGCTAAAAAAAACATTGTAATTGCTTTTAAAATGGGTATTTTTGAACATCTGTTCCCATGTTTAAAAAGCTTCGTTTATTACTCACTATTTTTGGTATCAGCTGCTGCGCCCAACTATCGGGTCAGAGTTTTATTGTTTCAGGTTATATCAGCAACGCTCATACCGGAGAAATGATTATTGGCGCTTATGTATTCTGCCCTCAAACTGGCTCAGGATCCGTTAGCAACAACTATGGTTATTACGCCATCAACATCCCCTATGGCACCAAAAACCTTGTATTTATTAGAGAAGGATTTGAGTCAAAAATTGATACGGTTAGAATATCTGGCAACCATCAGTTAGACATTCAATTAAGCCCAAGTGCAGATGATGAATTCTCTGATGAACCCATTTTATTCCACATCGATAGTTCTATTTTGAATACCGATGATGCCCCTGAAACAGTTCATCAAATAAAAAACACTAAAAAAACGGATGCTTTAATTCGAAAAGCCTTAACACACAACATGAAAATCATTGATCGTGTTGACAATGGTTTGATGGAATTACCTGGCAATCAAATTAAGCGCATGCCATCTTTGTTAGGCGAAGTAGATGTTGTTAGATCATTAAAGCACTTACCCGGCGTAATGCCTGGCACAGAATTAACCAATGGCATGTATGTTAGAGGTGGTGGACAAGATCAAAACTTAGTAATGATTGATGGAGTGCCAATATACAATATGAACCATGCATTTGGTTTTTATTCGATATTCAATGCAGAAGGCATTAGCAATATTAGCCTATGTAAAAGTGGGTATTCTGCAAGATACGGCGGCAGATTATCCGCCATTACAGATGTGGCAATGAAAGAAGGCGCCAATAATAATATACATGGTATATTCACTCAAAGCATGGTAGCTTTAACTTTGAATTTAGATGGTCCATTATCTAAAGATGGTAGAACCAGATTTTCTGTTGCAGCTAGAAGATCATATTTAGATCTTTTATTGCTAAGACCTGTTAGCGATGACACCTCTAAAACCATTTACACGTTTTATGATTTTAATTTCAAACTGTCACACTCCATTGACAATCGCAATAAATTATTTTACAGCTTTTATAGTAATAGAGACCGTTTGTATAGTTTTGAAAGAAAAGAAATTGTCAATAGTTTTACTAAAATCAATGAAGCTTCTCAAGATATACGATGGGGCAATTTTGCCAATTCAATAAAATGGAACAAATCCATCAGCAATCGATTGTTTTCAAGTTTAATCGCCAGTTATAGCCAATACAAGAGCGCTATTGGACTTGGTTTCTCTATGAGCTATGACAGTGCAGGTCAATCAGACTATTCAAAAGTAACCTTCAATTACTTAAATTTCATTAGAGATTTCCAAACAGGATTGCACTATGATTATCTCCATAACAAAACCCATACACTAAAATTTGGATCTGAATTGTCTTTCAAATCGTTTTTGCCAGGCAGAACCAAAACGGCATATGAACACAACGGCACGACCTCAAATGACACAGCATATGGCGCAAAGAAAGCAATTGGAACTCAAGAACTTGCTTTGTATTTTGAAGATGAACTGAAATTATCTGCAAAATTCAAAACTAGTATTGGCGGCAGATTGGTCAACTATTTTTCCAATGGACAACACTTCTTATTTTTAGAGCCACGATGGTCATGGAACAAAAAAATCAACAATGCTTGGTCTTTAAAAGGCAGCTATACCGTGATGAATCAAAATCTTCATTTGTTGGCAGACAATATCAACTCTAATGTATTTGCCTTGAATTTTGATCGTTGGGCGCCCGCTACAGGCACAGTAAAACCTCAGCGCGCACAACAAGTCAATTTGGGAATAACAGCGCCTTTAGAAAATAATTGGGAGTTCACCATTGATGGCTATTACAAATGGTTTAACAGGGTCCTAGAAGTTAAACAAGGGGCTGATATTTCTGGCGGTTTGTTAGACAATTCAAATTGGGAAAACCAAGTGATCAATGGTAAAGGATGGAATTATGGTCTTGAAACCTTTATACATAAACGCAAGGGGGACTTTACAGGATGGATGAGCTACACCCTATCATGGGCCAAACGCAATACCCCAGGAATCAATAGAGATGAAACTTATTTTTTCCAATTTGACCGAAGACATTATTTCAATTTAGTATTGCAAACTAAGCTTGACGATATTTACTCAGCTTCAGTTAATGTGGTGTATTCTACGGGCAATTTCCAATCTGTTCCAATTGGCAAATACCGAGACATCAACGGTAATATTGTTTATGATTACACTGAAAAAAACAATTACAGATTAGACCATACCTTCAGGATAGATGTTGGTGTGAATAAGATCAAATTCAAAGATTGGGCAGCCGAATCGGGCTACCGTTTTTCTGTCTATAATATATTGGCACGCAACAATCCTGCTTATATCTACATAGACAATTCACAAAGCCCTCCAAAAGCTTATCAAAGAAGTTTCTTAATGTTTATCCCAGGCGTAACCTATTATATTAAATTTTAAAAACAGCATGAAAAACAAACTCTTCATTATTTTAGGACTCTTGTTGTTCACCGCTTGTTCAAAAGAGATTACTTTAAACTTGCCCGACTATGACAGCAAACTTGTCGTCAACGGGGAATTAAATACTGATCAAATTATTGACTTTGAAGTCAGCAGAAGTTTGCCAATTATGCAAGTAACCGATAGCAGTGGATACTTAATCAAAACGGCTACTGTACAAGTGTTTGAAAACGGCAACTTATTGGGTAATGCGAATTATTTTTCAGGTCGCTACCAACTCAATTACAAACCCAAAGCAGGACAATCTTACACGATTAAAGTCAATGCCGCAGGCTACCCTAATGCAGAAAGTCAAATCAAAATGGCCAATGTTTTCCCAATGACCGTGAATTATAAAGATTCAATTGGACTTGATGATTTTGGCTTCAAAATTGGCGAAATCAAATTGAACTTCTCAGACAATGTCAATACCGAAGATTATTACAAATTGTTAATCACCTATTACAATGCCGCAACAACCGTTTGGTTTCCATTTGATATCAACTCCAATGACATTGTCTTTTTAAACAATGATAAATTAACAGATGGTGGTTACCTTTTTAGCGACAGAACTTTTTCTGGCAAATCCAAATCTTTGACCTTCAAAGTACCATATGGTTTAGCTACTGGCAGTCCAAAATTTGTTGTGTCATTGAAACAATTCAGCGCAGAATACAATGATTATCTTCAAGCCATTGACCAATACCGTCAGAATGGCAATGGGACCAGCAATGATCCAATCATTTTGAAATCCAATGTGAATGGAGGCATTGGTATGATTGGGGCCGTAATCAATAAGAAAGACACTATTTTATAATTGCCATTCATCATGAGTAGACTACAAAATTGTTTATTGTTAATTGGACTTATAATTGGCCAAATATTGACAGCCCAAACAGCTGGCAATAGTGCATTTGCATTTATAAACATGCCCAGCTCTGCCAGAGAAATGGCCTTAGGCAGTAATTTGCTTTGTGGATCCAAAACCGATTTGGGTCAGCTATGGAATAATCCTGCTTCAAGAACTTCTCTAATGAACAACACCCTTATGGGCAGTTACAACCGTTATGTCTCTGATATCCAATCTGGTTTTTTTTGTTATGCAGGCCAACTTAAGCACAAACGCTCTTTTGCAATAGGGCTGTTGTATAATGATTATGGACAATTTAAAGGCATGGATGAAGCAGGAATAGCAACAGGCAACTTTGGCGCACAAGACCAATGTTTTTTTCTATCCTACAAATCAAAAGTAGGGCCTAAAGGGCATTTTGGCATTAACACCAAATACATCTACTCCATTTATGAAGCATTTGTTAGCAATGGCATATCAACTGATTTGTCTTACATGTATGAAGACAGCTCAAAAAAATTCAATGTTACTGGATTTGCCAGAAATATAGGCTTTCAAGCAATACCCTATGCTGGCACTGAAAGACAAGCCTTACCCTTTGAACTGGCAGTAAACCTCTCTAAACAATTGGCTCACTTACCCTTTAGATATCAGATTATTTTACACCATTTACAACAACCTGATATGCGTTATACCGTCATAAACACTGGGCAGAAAGATGAATTTGGGAAAGACAAAATTGCTACAATGAGCATGGGAGACAACATTTTAAGACACATCAATTTTGCAGGAGAACTATTCTTATCCAAACAATTAACCTTGAGAATGGGCTATAACCACATGCGCCGCAAAGAAATGACTCAAGAACAAAAAAGAGGCGCTGCAGGTTTTAGTTGGGGCTTAGGATTGCATTACAAGAAAATGGAATTGGCCTATGGCAGTGCAAGTTATTTTGCAGGACAAAACGCGAATCAGTTTTCGGTTTTGCTAAAGTTGTCTGAATTTTACAAGTCTAAATAAAGGCTTACTCTGTTGGGTGTTGATGTTGATCAGAGTCAAAATCTCTTCTAGTGAACTCATCAAAATTATATTCCGGCAACAATTCACTTTTAACGTGTTTAATGGTTTCGTTCAATGCTTCAGTGAATTTGTTAAAATCTTCCTTGTATAAGAATATTTTTGATTTAACATAATTGCCATCCTCAAACTTTTTGGTGCTTTCTGTAATGGTTAAGAAATAATCATTTGACTTTGTTGATCTTACATCAAAAAAGTAGGTTCTTTTACCTGCCTTAACACGTTTTGAGAAAATACTGTTTTTGTCTTTGAAATCTTCCATTCTTGAGGTTTATTTTTTTTGCTAATTAACATCTTTTTATTGAAATCAAAAAAAAATTTGTTATTTTGCTATAAGCTTATGAAGACTTGTTTTATCCTTTTATGTTTATTGTTTTCCATGAATAGCTTTGCTAGCAACAAAGACAGTACCAAGTCTGTTCAAGTGAATGATTCAATTTTTATAGGTGATTGCCCAAAATCAGGTTATGTGTTTGTGCAATATTACCAAAAAACCAGATTTCCCAACCCCAATGCACAATACAACAAAGCTACAGGAGATGACTTTTACGAATACTTCTTTTTAGATGGCGATTTTGATGTTAAGCCCCTTCCCTGCTCTTTTGCCAACAAAGCTTATCGCATTATTAGTATCCGCACATTGGTCGATAAAAAAACCGGTGCAGACAGACCTGTGATGTTTTTGGAAATAGGCAATAATACCGTTGCATGGGTTGAACTCAACGGGGCTGTTGAACAAATGGAAATATACAGTCAATAGTAGTTTAAGCTTTAGCTACGACTGTTAAGTCTAGCGCTTTAGCTACTTTTTCATCTAATAGCGCAAAATCAAGGACTTCGAGCATATTGCTAACATAATGAAAGCTTAAGCCTTTCAAGTATTGAGCTGGAATATCATCTACATCTTTTTGATTGTCCTTACACATGATCACAGTTTGTATGCCTGCGCGTTTAGCTGCTAATATTTTCTCTTTTATACCACCAACTGGCAACACCCTACCTCTAAGCGTAATCTCTCCAGTCATGGCCAAGAATGGCTTTACTTTTCTTTGTGTAAATAAAGACGCTAATGAAGTTAAAATGGTAATACCAGCACTAGGCCCATCTTTAGGAATGGCACCAGCCGGAAAATGGATATGGGTATCCCATTGCTCAAACACTTTATAATCAATATTCAAGTAATCAGCATTGGCTTTTAAGTAGGTCATTGCAGTAGTGGCACTTTCTTTCATGACATCGCCAAGTTTGCCAGTCAAAGTCATATGGCCTTTGCCTTTAGTCAAAGTGCTTTCAACGAACAATATACTACCCCCTACCGGACTCCAAGCCAAACCCGTTACTACACCTGCTGTTTCGTTGTCTTGGTAAATTTCTTTTTCCAGCTTATCAACCCCTAATATGCGCTCGATATCTGATAACTCAAGGGCTGCATTAACGGTTTCTTTGCTAGCGATTCGCATAGCATTGTGTCTGACTAAAGAGGCGATTTTCTTCTCTAAGTTTCTCACACCACTTTCTCTAGTGTATTCTTCAATTACATGTTCTAAAACGGTATCGCTGAGTTTAAATTGAGTGGCCTTAAGCCCATGCATCAACCTCTGCTTTGGTATCAAATACTTTTGTGCAATCTGAATTTTTTCTTCAACTGTATAACCACTGATTTCAATGATTTCCATACGGTCCAACAAGGCTGGCTGAATGGTATCTAATGAATTAGCAGTCGCCACAAACATCACTTTACTTAAGTCGTAATCCAATTCTAAGTAATTGTCATGGAATGTTGAGTTTTGTTCAGGATCTAAAACCTCTAATAATGCAGAAGATGGATCGCCTTTAAAATCAGTGCCAACTTTATCGATCTCGTCTAATACAAAAACAGGATTACTTGACTTAACTTTCTTAAGATTTTGAATGATTCTACCTGGCATTGCGCCAATGTATGTTTTACGGTGACCTCTGATTTCAGCTTCATCATGCAAGCCGCCCAAAGACACCCTTACATATTTTCTACCAATCGCTTTGGCAATGCTTTTACCTAAAGAGGTTTTACCAACTCCTGGAGGACCATACAAACAAATTATAGGACTTTTTAAGTCGCCTTTTAACTTGATTACAGCTAAATACTCCAATATTCTTTGCTTAACTTTTTCAAGGCCAAAATGATCGGCATCTAATATTTTTTTGGCTTTTTTAATATCTAAATTGTCTTTGGTGTATTCACTCCAAGGCAAATCCAATAAGGTTTGAGCATAATTTAAACTCACTGAATAATCAGGGCTGGCCGGATTAATTCTCAAAAGCTTATCGAGCTCTTTGTTAAAAGCTTGATGAATTTCTTTTGACCATTTCTTTTTAAAACCCCTATCCCTTAAACTCTCAATCTCTTTATCTGGAGACTCTTGTCCTAACTCTTCTTGAATGGCACGGATTTGCTGTTGCAAGAAATATTCTTTTTGCTGTTTATCAATATCAACCTTGACCTTGCTTTGAATTTGATCTTTGATTTTTAGCATTTGATTTTCTCTTATCAAATGTTCAAACACCATATTAGCGCGTTCTTTAATGGTATTGGCATTCAAGATGGCTTGTTTTTCAGACAAGGTGATATTTAAATTAGAAGCTATGAAACTGATGAGAAAATTATGACTATCAATATTTCTAAGCGCAAAATTGGCTTCAGAAGGAATATTGGGCGACAATTCAATGTTCTCAGTGGCGGTTTCTTTTATACCACTTATCAGCGCCTGCAGTTCTTTGTCATTGGCGTCTTCTTCTATTTCAATGGGGTTAACTTTAGCGACTAAATAAGGTTCTGTCGAAATCACATCGCCGAGGGAAATCTTGCGTTTACCTTGAATAATAACGGTGGTATTGCCATCTGGCATACGCAATACTTTAATGATTTGAGCCATCGTACCGATGGTGTGCAAATCATTAATTTGTGGTTCTTCAGTTTCTGGATTTTGTTGTGCAAATACACCAATGGTTTTGTCGCCCTTATTGGCATCTTTAATGAGTTTGATAGATTTATCTCTGCCTACAGTGATTGGAAAAACGATACCTGG
>JAURIG010000002.1 GCA_030832905.1 Bacteroidota bacterium | reverse complement strand
GCTACTACTTTGCTTGACTCGCCTTCTTGCTTAACCAATTTACACAATTGCGCTCTGCGCTCTTCCGTCATTGGAGGAATGGTAATGCGAATAGAATTGCCATCATTGCCTGGGGCAAATCCAAGATTGCTATTAATAATAGCACGTTCAATATCATTGATAATGTTCTTCTCCCATGGTTGAACCATTATGGTTCTGACATCTGGCGAACTCACATTGGCCACTTGAGACAATGGCACAGGAGAGCCATAATACTCTACCACAACAGACTCTAACATGCCTGGAGAGGCTTTACCCGCTCTGATATTGGTGAATTCGTAAATGGTGTGCTGTATGCACTTCTCAAGGTTTCCTGAGAATTCGCTCATAACTTCCTGAATGGTTTGGCTCATAATTCAAATGTAATCTATTTGCAAAACAAAAGATTAAAAGATATTTATAAAAATTTTTTGATTAAAAAATTAATAAATCATCATTTCAATATCAAATATGAAAGCGTATCTTTGCCAAGTAAATTTTTAAAAAAATGTCAATACTTTTTTTACAAAACATTGGTGGTGGCTCTATGCTACTAATCATGATGGTGATTTTAATCTTCTTCGGAGGTAAAAAAATTCCAGAATTAATGAGAGGTTTAGGAGCCGGCATTCGTGAATTCAACGATGCTAAAAACAATGTGAAAAGCGAAATCGAAAAAGGTTTGAAAGACAAACCAAGCGATTCTGAAGAAAAAAAATAGTTGTTTGTTGACTCAATGACTAAGCGTTTTTCTTCTTTGCTAGAGGTTAGGTCGGCTATTGATGCCAATCAAATCACTCTTCCTCAACTTGTAGATCATTACCTCGACAGGATAAGCACTCAACAACAATTGAATGCCATCCTCGAGGTTTTTTCTGATGAAGCTAAAACGCAAGCTCAGCTCATTCAAGACAAAATCAAACAAGGCAATGCAGGCAAATTAGCCGGCATGGTAATGGCCATCAAAGACAACATTGTTTACAAAGACCACCCTGCTTCTGCTGCTTCAAAAATTCTAAGCGGATTTACTTCACTGTTTTCTGCCACTGTAGTTGAAAGACTCTTGGCTGAAGATGCCATCATCATAGCCAGAACCAATTGCGACGAGTTCGCTATGGGTGCTAGCAATGAAAATTCTGCCTTTGGCCCGGTGCTTAATGCACTTGACAACAGCAGAGTACCTGGTGGTAGTAGTGGCGGTAGTGCTGTGGCTGTTCAAGCCGACATGTGCCTTGCCTCTTTAGGCAGTGACACTGGAGGCTCTATCAGGCAGCCAGCTGCTTTTACTGGTAGCTATGGTTTATACCCAAGTTATGGCAGTATGAGCCGTTGGGGCCTTATCGCTTTTGCAAGTAGTTTTGACCAAATTGGTCCATTCACCAGTTCAGTTAGTGACATGCAATTACTTATGGAAGTAATGGCCGGACCAGACGCACACGATGCGACTATGCTGCAAACAAAACCCGATTATGCCAAAGCGAGTAAAGGTCCATTAAAAATAGCCTACATCAAAGATTGCATCGAACACCCAGGCATTGAAGCTGAAGTGAAGCAAGCTACAGAAGCCTTTATAGCAGAATTAAAAGGCAAAGGGCATACAGTTGAAGGCATCGATTTTCCATATTTAGACAGCATGGTGCCATGTTATCAGATATTAACCACTGCTGAGGCCAGTAGTAATTTAAGCCGTTTTTCAGGTTTAACCTATGGGCACAGAAGCAGCCAAGCCACAGACTTGGAAAGCACCTATAAATTATCAAGAACGGAAGGCTTCGGCCCTGAAGTTAAACGCAGAATTATGCTGGGCACCTTTGTATTGACCAGCGATTATTTTGACACCTACTATACCAAAGCTCAAAAAGTACGTCAATTGATCCGTCAAAAAACTTTAGATATTTTCAAAAATTTTGATGTGATCATTACCCCAACCACTAGTACAGTTGCCTTTAAAGTGGGAGAAAAATCAAATGATCCTATTGCGATGTACTTAGCGGATTTGTTCACTGTGCAAGCCAATTTAGCTGGCATTCCGGGCTTATCTATTCCTTATGCAACACATCCTGGCAACCAAATGCCAATTGGCATGCAATTAATGTCAAATATCAGTAACGAAGGGCTGTTGTTTGAATTGGCCAAACAATTTGAATCAAAGGCCTAATCTTTGTCTTCTCGCTTCATAAAGCATAATAGCTGTCGCAACAGACACATTCATGCTATCAATTTTACCTAACATTGGAATCTTAACTTGGTGTTGGGCATACGCAATCCATTTATCTGAAACGCCTGTAGCTTCTGTTCCAACTACTATTGCTGAAGCTTTTGTGTAATCCAATTCAAAATAATTATCTGCCTTGTGCAAATTAGAACAAAAGCAAGTGATCTGTTTTTGGGTTAACCACTTTTGTAGTGTATCAGCATCCGTCAGCACAATAGGTACTGTAAATACCGTGCCTAAGCTCGCTCTGATGGTATTGGGATTATACAAATCGCCCGGCAAATCACAACAGATAACAGCATCTACTGCAGAGGCATCAGCCGTTCTTAAAATAGCACCTAAATTACCTGGTTTTTCAACCCCTTCTACAATTAAAATCAATGGTGAATTAGGCAATTGCAATTGATCAAGAGTCTTCATTTGGGTTTTAATCACTGCAAAAATATGTTCAGTAGAAGCTCTGTATACCGTTTTAGCATACAAGTCTTGACTGAGTTCAAAAACCGCTAAATGCGGCCATTGACTGGTGATTTTATTAATGATACTGCTATCCTTGAGGGCATTGGTATAAAACAATTGAACAAACTCCAAACCAGATTCAAACGCCATTGCAAGCTCAATATGACCTTCTACTATGGCCAACTGATCCAACTTCCTTTGCTTAGATTTCTCTAAAGACAATAGCGCCTTAAAGGTTGGGTTGCTGCTACTGCTAATATGTTTGACGAAAGGTTTCAATTAAAGTTTTAAAAACTGTTTAACAGATTCTGAAAAAATATTGCGTTTATCTGTATCAGAAATATTGGGATTATTGGCAATAAATGCCCCGTGCTCTAAATCGCCTAAAGGAAAAGGATAATCAGTCCCATAGCATATTTTTTCAGAGCCAAACATGTCTAATAAATAATCAAAGGCTTTGATATCGTGGGTTATGCCATCAACCCAAAATTTCCCGATATAATCCTTGGGATTTTTTACATCATTAAGGTTCACCAAATCAGGTCTAACAGCCCATCCGTGCGCAATTCTGCCAAGTGTAAATGGGAATGAACCCCCGGCATGAGCAAACATCACCCTTAAGTTTGGGAACTTATCGAAAATGCCGCCAAAAATCATACTGCAAACAGCTCTAGAGGTTTCCGCTGGCATACCAACTAACCATGGCAACCAGAACTTTTGGGTAAACTCCTCGCCCATCATCTCCCATGGATGAACAAACAAAGCCATATCGAGGTCTTGCATGGCTGCATATAAAGGCAGAAAACGGTCGTCATCAAGGTTGACATTATTAATGTTTGAACCAATTTGAACCCCTTTAATATTTAGTGTTTTGAGGCGCTCTAATTCTTTAATGGAGAGCGCAACATCTTGCATCGGCAAAGTACCAAGGGCAATAAATTTATCAGGCCTTTGACTTTGAACTTCTGCAATATGATCATTTAAAAAACTTGCCCACCAGGCTGCATCATTGGGTTTGGCCCAATAATTAAACAATACAGGCACAGTGCACAAAACCATCTGATCAACTTGATTGGCAGACATGTCCCATAAGATGGCTTCGGGATTGAAACAATTCTCTTCAACCTTTCTAAAAAACTTACCATCATCGCGCATCATTTTAGCCGTTTTGGTCTTAGGGTCGTGGTCTAAATAAATAAACCCACCATAACCAAATTTGTATTTCAAATCAGGCCAATGAGCCGGCATAATGTGCGCATGACAATCAATTTTCATCGGCACAAAATTAATCAATTGAGGAGATTTTCTCTAATACAGAAAAAACAGCTGGGCAAACTTGAGTGTTGGCAAGGGTTATATGCTTGCGCTTAAGCAAAACATCTTCGTCGGTGTAGGGGTATCTGGCACAATCAGATGGTCTATCATCGTAAATTTGACAGGTATTATCGGCGTTTAAAAATGCACAGGGTGACTGTTGTAAAACGTAATCATTGTCTTCGTCAATCTTTAAGTACTGCTCTATAAAAACAGATTCTTTTAGCCTTAAAGCTTTACTGATGCGTTTGATATCAGGCGTTTTAAAAGTTGGGCTGTGGTTTTTACAACAATTGGCGCAATCCAAACAGTTAATATTTGAGAAAGCTTCTTCATGTAAATCGGGTAATTGTTTAATGTACTTAGAGACATTGACGCGGTCTAAGAATCTTTTAAACTGCTTTTGAAGATCGCGACTGCGTTTTTTCCAATGGGGATCTATGCTCATATAACAGATCTAATCGCAACGGTTTTATAGATTAAACCTTGCTCTGATTGTATACCATTAGGGCTTAAGTCGTCTATTTTTACAACACCACTGGCGTGTATGATTTTGTGTTTATCAAGTAAAAGGCCAACATGTGATACTTTATCGGTTTCAGGCTTTGAAAAGAAAACTAAATCACAAGGTTTTGCTTGGGCATATTCCACTGCTTTGCCGCAATTTATTTGTTGTGAAGTATCGCGTGGTAACGCAATATTATGTGCCTTGAAAACCATTTGAATAAAGCCAGAGCAGTCAATGCCCATAAAGCATCTGCCACCCCATAAATAAGGAACATTAAGAAATTTTTGAGCTAAGCTTTGTAGACTAAATGACAAGGGCAGATGGTGAGTTGGTTTGAGGTCATTAGCCAATTTAAATGTTTTGCCATGACGCTCAAAACTTCCGGATTCTGGCAGAATAGCGCCACATGGGATCAACAGGAATTCATGATTGGATTTGGCTTCCAAAAACAATGCGTCACACACTGCATTAAATGCCTGGTAAGGCTCAAAGGTATTGGCACTGATCCATCCTTTGTAATGGTCATAATCCGTTTCGATTTCGAGGAAACCTTGCTTTGATTGCAAAACAGTATAGGACTCTCCAAACACAATACTACTTACCATTTCAGCAGCCGGCGAGGGCTCTGAACGCATTGGAATATAAGTTTGAAGGCAAGTTCCTTTTTGCTCCATCATTAAATATGAAGTCTTGATTTTCTGTCCAATAAAATGGCTTCTGTTTCTGCGTGATCCGGATCAGGCACACAGCAATCAACCGGACATACAGCGGCACATTGAGGTTCTTCATGAAAACCCATACACTCTGTACACTTATCTGGCACAATGTAATACACCTCTTGACTTATTGGGGCCATTTTTTGATCAACCGCAATTGAACTGCCATCAATCAATTGGAAATTACCTTCAACACTGGTGCCGTCTTTAATGCGCCATTCAACGCCACTTTCATAAATTGCATTGTTCGGACACTCAGGTTCGCAAGCTCCACAATTAATACATTCGTCTGTGATTTTTATAGCCATAATTCAAATGCAAATGTCGTTGTTTTTTTAGAGCAAGATTTAAAAAAATTACTGATATTGGTGGGAGACTGTCTAAAAAAATCATCGCAACAAGGTAACGGTGCCTCTCGCGGTGTAATGTCTGCCATCAAAACCAACATAGTTACAGTAATACATATATACGTCTTGAGGTTGATCTTGGTTCTTGTAGGTACCATCCCAAGTTTCAGAAATATCTTTACCGATAAATACTTCTTCACCCCATCGATTAAACACATGTAATTCGACAGATTTTAAAGCACCACCTTTTACGCCAAAGCGCTCGTTTAAGTCGTCTTTATTAGGCGAAAAAGCATTGGGCACAAACAGCACAGGCTCGAAATTAAAACAAACCTCATTGCTCCAAGTAAAAGTGTCTGTACCAACTTTATTACCGCGAATTCTGTAGCATTGCGTATAAGCCTCTAAACCATTGCTATAAAGTGTGCTAAAGCCATTTATTTGTGGCTCATAAAGTTCATAGGTATTGCTTGTAGGCAACCATCTAAACACATCGTATTTCACTTGTGCATTAGACCATCCTAAATAGGGTGTAAAATACATGAACACATCATAGCCAGTGGTTTTATAGCCTTTCAATAAAATATTGGTGTGTACATTGGTGTACAACACATTACCACACAAATCAGAGCCCTTAATTCGGTATTCCCAAGCATTAGAATCATTCATTGTTGGCGCATCATTGAATTTAAAATTACCGGCACTAACAGTTCCAACAGTCGCAAAGGGTGCTGATGAGCCAGCTACTCTTTTTTGAACTTCAAAATTTTGTTTGTACAAAGGGGCATTCACCAAATGCCAAAAAGCATCAATGCCTTTATCAGAGGCTGGAGGCGGATTAACCGTAATGTAATCTAAATATAAATAAGGATTATCGTAGTATACTTTTAGGGTTTGAGTATCTCCCAAACATTGATAATCACTCAGTTCAACCACCTTGAGCCAATTATTGGCTTGACCTAACCAATCCACTACTACTGCATTTTTATTGATGGTTTTTAAGGTGCCCCCTAGTATAGACCAAGTATAAGTTGAGCTACTTGCCCCTACTACAGAGTAATTGAAGTTAAGCGTATTATTAGCACAAATGATACTATCGCCTAAAATGGCACTGGTGCTTGGCTTTGGATGAATGATTAAGGTATCTAAGATGGGCAAACCTGGGCAACCAAAACCAGAGGTTTCAATCACTTTAATGATAAAACTGCCCGCTGTTTTATAAGATAAGCTGATGGTTGAACTGCCCTGCCCTTTAATATTGGCAGTATCCCCGTTAATAGCCCATACATAACTAGAGCCTGGCATGCCGTTGACTGTGTATGTTGACTGCCAATTGGATTGACAAATTTCAAAAACACCATTAATCATATTGGCCGAGGGATTTAAACGAATATTAACCGTTCTCGACACTAAATTGCTTACGCAATTTTTATTGTTCACCGAATCGTAACTGGTTTCATATAAACTAATCTGACCAGTGCTAGCGCCTGACCAGTCAACAAGCACTTTATAAGTCCCTTGACCCGATACTATACTGCCACCAATAACCGCCCAATTATAGACAGTATTTGGGGCATTGGCTACTTGGTAAATTTCTCCAAATGTGTTGGCGCAGACATCCGTATCCCCGAGTATTTGATCAACACTTAGCGTATAATTTTTATCGACGTTGAAATAGCCTGTATCACTGCTACATCCATAGGCATTCAATTCAAGGACTTTAACTAAGCCCATGCCCGGATTGCCCCAATTCACTAATATACTGCTTGAATTTGGCGAAGATTGTATACTTCCACCCCATATAAACCATTTATAGGCACTTTTAGGATTAGGGGTTTGAATGGTGTATAAGACTTGTTTGGTATTCGGACAAACAGAAGGTTTACCCACTATCTGAGGTATAGCTGGTTTGGAAACCCAAACTTGTAAAAGCGCTGTATCTGAAGGGCAGCCATTGCTGTTGTATTGAACAACCTTTGCCCAAGCCTTGCCAGGATTACCCCAAACCACAGCAATGCTATTGGTATTACTAGCCCCTTGAATAGTCCCATTATTGACCCACCATTGATAGGTATACCCTGCAGTATTATTGATGGCATAAGTCCCATTGCTGTTCACACAAACTGTGTCAAAGGCTTTTAAAGTTGGTGTAGCTGGAGCTGGCACTAAATTAATATTAATGCTAGATTTAGCACCCAAACAACCAAATTTTGAAACCGCTTGAACTGAAATTGTTCCTGAGCTGACACCAGTATTCCAATTAACAGTTACTTTATTGCCAACTACAGATACCAATGTACCTCCTGTTACCGTTACTTGATGGGTTAGGCCGATCAATTCTGCGGGTGTATTAGCGGTGGTGTTAATGGTGTATTGAATACCCTTAGCCCCCTCACAGTCAGTTAAAGGGCCAGTTAAAGTTGATTTACCAGTGAAAGGTTGAACTGTAATGTTAACCGTTAACATTGTAAATTTAGATGGACAGCCATCATCAACCACTCTTGCGGTAAATACATAGGGTTGGGTTCTTGCTTGATTGCAACTGGTTTGCCAACAGAATTGAGATGTAACTGTGGTATTGGCAAAGGCAGGTGAAAAGGTGGCTTTATTGCCGATGAACCCATTCGCTCCGGTAAGCAAATCGCCAAAACCATTAAGCGTTAAATTCTGTTTATCTTTATCAGAACCCACCACATTGAAACAGAGTTTATCTCCTGCCATCACAGTGTAATTTTTACTGCTGGTACTGATGTAGGGTTTGGTATTCGGGCTACAATTAATGACTAATATCTGAAGATCTAAACGGGTTGAGCTCAACAATACCCCTCCGCGGTATTCGAGTAAATCCAGGGCAACAGCATAGTTGCCTGTTTTTGTAGCTTTAAAAGTGGCGACACCCGAACTGGAATTGATTTGTGAAATACCCGTCACCCCAAAAGGAATATTGCCATTGTATCCAGGCTCATAATCTGTTGGGCTAATGGGCACCGGCGCATTATAAGTTGGTGTGCAACCAGGATAATTGGTGGCATAACTGGCGCCATACCAAGGTGTAGCTAATTTATACACCAATGAATCACCATCTGGATCTACAGCATAATTACTGAGTTCTGCGGTATCGTTAATGCAAATGAACGGCACTGGCACATCTGTAAAAAATGGCGAACTGTTCTTAACGTTGGTTGGCGGAATAATGGTTTGATAGGTTTGTCCAATAAAGGGCACCCCAGACATATCGTTTTTTAAATTGACTTGCGTATTTCTACAACAGACTTCCCATTTTACAAAATAGCCATAACTACTGGTGGGCAAATCAATTTGATTGCGGTAAAGTGCTTTCTCCAAACAAACTTGAGTGGCTTCAGGGCAGTCTGTTCTACCAACTGGTTTAACCAATTCTGTGCTCTGTAAGGTAAAATTAAACGTCTTGTAGAGTTTTAAATCACTGCGTTGATACACACAAACATCAATGTTCTTAGCGTATGGAATGGCACCTGTTTTACAATCACGATAAGAGGTTATAGTGATTGTATAACGCGCGCCAAAGCTTGAAGTTCCTACATACTCATAACTAATAAAGCCGCCCACTAAATGGGTTGCATTGAGTTTGAGCACTAAAGCAAAAACAAAACACAAAGCAGCTATATGTTTTCTAAAACCATTCAAGCCTATACAAAATTAAACAAATTCCATGCAAATTATTGTGTTATTAGACGTAAGTTTCGATAAAAAAGTTGGTTTGCATGGGCTGCATTTTTTATTTCATCACAAAAACTCTTATTTTGCAGACTGATGACCATGGAACAATACCATTCTGACTGTTTGCATTTTAGAGGCGATTTGCCTTGTTTACCTCATAAAGAACACGGTTACCATTGCAATGATTGCAAAGCATATCAAGCCATCAGCAAACGCATACTCATCATCAAGCTAGGCGCTATAGGCGATGTGATCAGAACCACACCTCTAATCAGCACCTATAAAGCGCTCTATCCAAATTGTAAAATCACTTGGCTAACCATGACCCCTGCCATTTTACCTAGCGGTCAAATCCATGAAATTTTAAAATTCGATTACGCCTCAGCTTTGTATTTGCAAAATGCTGAATTCGATATAGCCATCAATTTAGATAAGGAAAAAGAAGCTTCTGCTTTGTTAAAAGTGGTCCAGGCAAAAGAAAAATACGGTTACATTCTCAAAGACAATGTGACCCAACCCATCAATGATTTAGCTTTTCACAAGTACCACACTGGTTTATTCGACGATGTGAGCCAAGCCAATACCTTAAATTACTGCACAGAAATTTACCAAATGTGTGGCTTAACCTACAAGGGCGAACCTTATTTGTTAGACAACCATGCCAACAAAGGTTTTGAATGGCCGCAATTAGACAAAAGCAAAACCATAATTGGCCTCAACACAGGTTGTGGTGATAGATGGACAACACGCTTATGGCCTGAAGACTATTTTGCCGATTTAGCAACGCGTTTAATGGCAAAAGGCTACCAGGTAATCTTATTGGGTGGTGAACAAGAAGATGCCCGCAACAAACGCATTCAAGCCAAAAGCAATGCCATGTATTTAGGGTATTTCCCATTGCCACAATTCATTAACCTTATTGACCAATGCAACCTTGTGGTAACCCAAGTAACCATGGGCATGCATTTGACATTAGGTCTTCAAAAGAAAATTGTGTTGATGAATAATATCTTTAATCCACATGAATTTGATTTATTTGGCAAAGGAGAAATTGTTATGCCAGACAAAGCCTGTGAGTGTTTTTACCGTGGTTCTTGTAAGTTGGGCAGCAGCTGTATGAAAGATCTACCGGTTGAAAAAGTTGAAGCAGCTGTTCAAAGGGTAATTGCCTTGTAAACTTCACAAAAAAGTAACCCATTAAATTGCCATTTTAATCTTCAAAATGGAGTATATTTGCCTTGCATTATGCCGGCAAGTAATCCTCATAACGATTTGTTTTTCCCAAAAGTGGCGGGTCTTAAATCGGCATTGCCAGAGCATCAAGTGGCCTGGCAAATCAATAAAAGCTTTGACATCCAAATGGGATTGAACCTAGAATGGGTTAGACCATTGCCTGATGAAAAAATTAGTTTACACAGACATTACTATTGTTATTTTGAAGATGTTGAACTGCACTGGCACTTAATTAAAAACAAAGGCGACCAAGCGTATTTTTTCCAATCCAATCCTTTGTTTGACTACCTGTTAATTTGCCAAGGTGAAGACCTCTACAATTATTTTGATAGAGCAGTTCAAAGCATTCAAACTAACTCCAGAGTAGAATACATCTACAACATTCCTTTTCAAAAAATTAACGGTCAAAATTTATTCTTTGACAACTTTTTAAATACCAAAAAATTCCTAGAAGCCCAGTATGTATAAAAACGATTTTAACAAAACCAAAATAGTAGCCACCATTGGTCCTGCCACGTCCTCAAGAGAAATGCTAAAATCATTGATCTTAGCGGGTGTAGATGTATGCCGCATCAATTCTTCTCATGGTTCACATGAAGACCACCTTGAAGTGATTAAGCACATCAGAAGCATCAATGAGGAATTAAATTCTGATGTATGCATACTTCAAGATTTACAAGGCCCTAAACTCAGAGTGGGCATGGTTGAGAATGATGGCGTTAACATCAGCAATGGTCAAACTTTAATCTTAACCAGCAAAGAAATCATCAGTACAGCTGAAATGGTCTGTATCCGTTACAGAGATTTAGCCAAAGACATGAAACCTGGTGAATTCATTTTGATAGATGATGGAAAAATTGAAATCCGTATCGATGAAGTATTGAACGAAACAGATGTTAAAGCAACCGTTATTACTGGTGGTATATTAAAATCAAAAAAAGGATTCAACCTTCCACAGACCAATGTTTCCTTCCCCAGCTTAACTGAAAAAGACATTGAAGACCTTCAGTTTGGACTAGAGAACAATGTGGAATGGATTGGCTTGTCTTTCGTTAGAAAAGCGTCTGATATCATTGACCTTAAAAACAGAATCAAAGCCGCTGGTAAAGATGCAAAAGTCATCGCCAAAATTGAAAAGCCAGAAGCCGTTCAAAACATTGATGAAATCATTGCAGCTACTGATGGTATAATGGTTGCCCGTGGAGACCTCGGTGTTGAAGTACCCCTTCAAGACGTGCCAATCATTCAGAAAAACATTATTGAAAAATGCATACGATCTGCCAAACCAGTGATTGTAGCCACTCAAATGATGGAATCAATGATTGTGAATTCTACGCCAACAAGAGCTGAAGTGAGCGACGTGGCCAATGCTGTAATTGATGGTGCTGACGCAGTAATGCTGAGCGCAGAAACCAGTGTAGGCACCTTCCCTATCAAAGTGGTTGAGACCATGGAGAAGATCATAAGAGACGTTGAAAAAGACCGCAGAGTTTACTTCAAAGGCGTTAAACCAACGGCCCAATCAGACACCTTCATTTCTGATGAAATTTGCTTTACAGCTGTGCGTATGAGCGACCACCTTAAAGCCAAATCAATTGTTGGTATGACCCGCTCTGGTTATTCTGCGCTTGAGATTTCTTCTTACAGACCAATGGCCAATATATTCATTTTCACCAATAATAAACCTTTGTTAAAAACCATGAGTTTAGTATGGGGCGTAAGAGGATTTTATTACGATAAATACGAAAGCACAGATCAAACATTTACCGATGTTATTGATGTTTTAAAAGCCAATCAATTGGTGAATAAAGATGATATTGTTATCCATACCGCTAGCATGCCAATCAAGCAAAAATCAATGGCCAATAGCATAAAAATTTCTGTGGTAGAATAATCCATGTTAGGCAGAATTGTTCTGTATATTACTTTTTTCAGCTGCAGCTTGGCTTGGGCGCAACCTCAGGTCATTACTGAGCAGCAATTGGGTAATCAAAGAGTTTGGAATGCCCGCATGAGCAGCGATGAACACCTTAAAAAGGTGTTTTATGAAGCCCATTTAAGCTACCCACCTAAGTTCATTTATTGGCGAGTGTTTAAAAAAGAAAAACAAATGGAGCTTTGGGGTGCAGACAGTGCTCACCATGCCTACAGACTGATTGAAACCTATAACATTATGGCCTTGTCTGGCAATTTAGGGCCCAAGCGCATGGAGGGTGATTATCAAGTTCCAGAGGGCTATTATTACATCAATCAATACAACCCCTATAGTAGTTTTTATTTAAGCTATAAGATCTCCTACCCCAACAAAAGCGATAGTATTTTAGGCAAAAAAGGCAGTTATGGCGGACAAATATTTGTGCATGGCGATTCGGTTACCATTGGCTGCTTGCCTATGAACGATGATGTTATCAAAACGCTGTATTGGTGCAATGTACAAGCGCAAAATAATCGAGATACCAATTATCATATTCCTGTACATATTTACCCTTGTAGAATGCATACTAGCAATCTGAAATATTTAAAATCTTACTACAACTTTGACCCTATTCGTCAAGAGTTTTGGAAAAATTTACAAGAGGGTTATAATTATTTTGAACTCATGCATTGTCCGCCTAAAATTGCAGTTGACCCAAAAGGCAAATACATTGTGAACTACTAAGCGTATGCTTGGTTATTATATGGTTTATGTTAAATTTGCCCTAAGATGAGCAATGCGTCAACTCAAGTGCAAGACACCTACAACCAACAATACCATTCTGAAAACAATGAATGGCGTCAATTGGGTGGCCAACAAAAAGCCAAAAATATTTTGGACCTATGCAGCAGATTCAAATCAGCAAAAACCATTGATATTGGCTCAGGCAATGGCGCTGTGATTGCAGAATTGGATAAAGCAAACTTTACTGATGAATTAAGTAGTTTAGAAATTTCAGATTCTGGCATTGCTGCCATTCAAGAGCGCCAATTAAAGTCGCTAAAATCAGTTCAAAAATTTGATGGTTATAAAATACCATTTGACAACAAATCCTTTGAACTTTCTCTTTGCAGCCATGTGATTGAACATGTTGAACATCCGAGGTTATTGTTGAGAGAAATCGCCAGAGTGGCAAACTACCATTACTTTGAAGTGCCTATTGATTTTAGCTTTTATGTAGATCAAAAAATCCAACATTATTTGGACTATGGTCATATCAATATTTACACACCAGCTTTATTTAAATTTTTATTAAAAAGTGAGGGATTTGAAGTGATTGACGAACGTTTCTTGTTCACCAATCATGCGCAAATTGATTTCCAATTCAAACATCAACCACTCAAACGCCTCACTCAAAAATTAAAGAACTTAATTGTATCATTAAGTCCGTACAAAAAAATTAAGCCCAATGCTTATGCAGTTTTGTGCCAACACAATGGTAAAGGTCTATCCATATTTTAAGCTCTGAAATAATTTAAGAACACTTTCTTCTTGCGCTTAGACACAGATTCGTATGTATTGTCTTTCAATTGCACCTTGGCATTCACCCCGGGTTTATAGGCTGTAACATGTTCTGCATTAATCAAGCAGGCATCGTGAATTCGAATAAATGATTTGTCATTCAAAGCCCTTTCATACACAGCTAAATGTTTTGAGGTAAGAATTTTCTTAGCCCCTTGAACATAGATTTCAGAGTAAGCCCCTTGCGCTTTTATTTTGATGATTTTATTGATGTCAATAGGATTTAAACGCTCATTGTCATACACCATAATGGTATTACCTAATGGCGCCGCCCCAGTTTGACTGGCCTTTTTATAAGTATTTTGTATGATCATCTGCATTTTCATGCGATCTAGAATTCTTTGTAATGCTCTATTGATAGCAACAGATTCAAATGGAATACTTAAATAGTCTACCAAATTGCGTTGGATTACTTCCAAAGCATGTTTCTTCGATTTGCCATACAAGACCACATGTGCCTTTAATTCATTAACAGTAGAAAAGAAATCTTCTGGCAACTTAGTCAATTGATTGCTGTTGATGAAAAACGCATCTGGCACCATGTGTTTTAGATGCACTTGTAAAGCCTTTTTGCCTTGTACCTTTCCAATTAAATACAATACTTGATTTTGTGCTGCTAGCACAGATTCGAGTTCAGATGCAACCCGTGCATCTTTTTCAATGATCACAATTTTCATAGTTTAAAGTTAGTTTAACCGAAGTTAAGACATTTAAACTAAAAAAACAATACCCGATTAGAGATCAAATTTGATGCCTTGAGCCAAAGGAATGGTAGTACCATAATTAATGGTATTGGTTTGCCTTCGCATGTAGGCTTTCCAGCTGTCGCTACCACTTTCTCTTCCACCACCGGTTTCTTTTTCACCACCAAAAGCACCCCCTATTTCAGCCCCAGAAGTACCAATGTTCACATTGGCAATACCGCAATCAGAACCAGCCGCACTTATAAAGCGCTCTGCTTCTTGAATAGCATTGGTAAAGATCGCTGAACTCAAACCTTGTTTAACATCATTTTGCATAGCCAAAGCTTCGCTTAAATGCTGATATTTCATCACATATAAAATGGGTGCAAATGTTTCTTGTTGCACTATGCTATAAGTATTCATGGCTTCACAAATAGCGGGTTGCACATAACATCCACTCTCATAGCCTGCTCCAGACAATACCTTACCACCATACAACACTTTACCGCCAGCTTGTTTAAGCTGAGTCAATGCAGAACTGAATTGATCAACGGCCGCTTTATCAATCAAAGGGCCCACATGATTCTCTTCTAACAGAGGATTGCCAATTTTAAGTTGTTTATAAGCCTTCACCAATTGTTTTAAAAATTGATCATAAACTGAAGCATGTACGATTAAACGTCTGGTAGTTGTGCAACGTTGACCAGCTGTTCCAACCGCCCCAAACACAACCGCTCTTAAAGCCATTTTAAGATCAGCATGTTCACTGATAATGATGGCATTATTGCCGCCTAATTCTAATAAAGATTTGCCCAATCTAGCCGCTACAGTTTGCGCCACTGATTTACCCATGCGGGTACTGCCAGTTGCAGACACCAAAGCAATTCTATTGTCTTCAGCCATTCTTTTTCCCATATCGGCATCGCCATTGATTAAGGTGAAAATACCCTCAGGCAATTGATTAACTTGTAAAACGCTTTTTAATAAATTCATACATGCCACAGCCGAAAGTGGTGTTTTCTCGGATGGTTTCCATATACACACATTGCCACATACAGCAGCAATCATGGCATTCCAACTCCAAACAGCCACAGGAAAATTAAAAGCAGAAATAACCCCTACTATACCCAATGGGTGCCATTGTTCCATCATGCGATGTTCTGGTCTTTCACTTTGAATGTTTAAGCCATAGAGCTGTCTGCTCAAGCCCACTGCAAAATCACAGATATCTATCATCTCTTGCACTTCACCCTTACCTTCTTGCAGACTCTTGCCCATTTCATAACTCACCAAAGCGCCTAAAGCATCTTTGTGTTGTCTTAAGACATTACCGTATTGTCTTACAATTTCACCACGCTTGGGGGCTGGCATATTGCGCCAAATCAAAAACGCATCTTGAGCGCGTTTCATCACGGCTTCGTATTCTGTTTCTGTAGCATACACCACGCTGCCAATGACTTTGCCATCAACGGGAGATTGAATGGTTTTCTTTTGACTACCAACGGCTGTAATCCAATTGACACCGGTACAGACGCTTTCACTAACAGAGCGAACGCCCAATTGTTTTAAAACTGAAGACATATTTTGCATACCACAAATTTATGTTTTTTAATGGTATGGCGCATTGACCAATATCAATTTTAATTACCTTTGTTCCAATGAAAAAGTTTTGGAAGATTAGTGCATATGTTGGTCTTGTCTTGATTTGCCTCGAGATTGCACTTCACCTTTACAACCCATTTACTGCTCGCGTTAAAAACGGTAGTATAGTGCTGCCTAAAAACACCAAATACACCATAGAATTGCCGGCCTACGACGGTATGGATCAAAAGGTAATTCACAGCAAAAATAGCATTGGTCTGAGAGGGCCAGAACCCAATGATTCAGCAAAAATCAAAGTCATTTGTATGGGAGGCAGCACCACCGAATGCATGTATTTGACAGATGGTAAAGATTGGCCAAATGTGTTGGGAGATAAGTTAAAAGTTGAGTTTCCAAACTTATGGTTAAACAATGCTGGCATGGATGGTCAATCAAGTTATGGCAACTTGCAGATGCTGAAACAATACATCTTAAAATTAAAACCCAATTACATTTTTTTAATGGCAGGTTTAAATGATATGGAGTTGGATACTCCTAGTCATTTTGACGTGAATGTTTCACCGATAAAGCGCGCCTATAATTTCCTTGAATTACCCTCCACCATTGTCAATATCATTAGAGCAGGCAAAGCCAAAGAAGTGGGTTTAAACCACCAAGTGTACACCAATTTGAGTCAATTGCCTAAGCTCAAAATGACGGACGATGAAATGATGGCCAGAATGCAAAAGGAACAAACTTATTTGGCCGCCTACAAACAACGCATAACTGAGTTCGCTAAACTTTGTAAAGACAACAATATTCAACTGGTCTTTGTCGGTCAGAGCATATTGTTTTCTGACGAAAATGACCTATATACCAACATTTATCTTGGTGATTTAAAAACAGGGCAAATGAATGGCAAAACAAGATCTTACATTTTGAAAATGTACAACAAGGTTACATTTGATCTAGCCAACGAATTAAATTTATCATTTATCAATTTAAATGCCCGCTTGCCAAAAGACTCTAGATTCTTTTATGATGGCTATCATTTTACCATTGATGGCGCAGACATGTGCGCAGAAATCCTACACGACGAAATCATTTCTAAAAAAATCATTCACTAATGCCGCTTATTCACGAACAATTGCAAGCTATTAAAGCCTTTATTTTTGATGTTGATGGCGTTATGACTGATGGCCAAGTTTTGGCAACTGAACAAGGCGAATTTTTGAGAAGTTTTAACATCAAAGATGGTTATGCACTTCAACATGCCATCAAAATGCAATACCCCATTGCCATTATTTCTGGTGGTCAGTCTTTGGGCATTGAAAGGCGATTTCAACAATTAGGCTTAAAAGATATTTTCACAGGTCAACAACACAAGCAAGCCGCCTTTGATTTGTTTAAGAACAAACACGGTTTACATGCCTCTGAAATAGCCTACATGGGCGATGATTTACCCGATTATGAATTACTCAAGCAAGTGGGCTTATCCGCTTGCCCAAATGATGCCGCCAAAGACATCAAATCCATATGCCAATACATTTCCCCTATCAATGGCGGAAAGGGCTGTGTCAGAGACCTCATTGAGATGACCCTTAAACTCCATGGCAAATGGTGGAGTGAACATTCTCACACTTGGTAAGCCACAATTTGCACTTTATCTGCCCGTAGATTTGTCCTTCTTGATAAATTGACTATTTTTGCAGAGTATATACATTCTTAATATGTCAATTGAAATCAAAGTTCCTAGCCCAGGTGAATCGATCAGCGAAGTAACCGTATCAAAATGGTTAAAACAAGTTGGAGACTATGTTCAACTCGATGAACCACTAGTAGAACTTGAAAGTGAAAAAGCCACTTTTGAAGTCAATGCTGAAGCCGCTGGTGTGATCACCAAACAATTGGCTAAGGATGGCGATGAGATTAAAGTGGGTTCGGTTATCGTTGAAATCGACGACAAAGCTAAAGCCCCAGCCAACGCGCCTAAAGCGGAAGCCAAAAAGGAAACAGCAGCCGTAAAAGAAGATAAAAAACCTGCAGAGAAAGCAGCAGACAAACCAGCTGCCGTTAGTCCTGCTCCAGCAGCAGACTTTGACAGTTCTGTTCACATTGCCCCATTGGCAAAAGAATTAATGTTGGCCTATGGCTTAAAACCCAATCAAGTAAAAGGTACTGGACCAAATGGCAGAATCAATAAATCAGATGTTTTAGAAGCTATTGTTGCTAAAGGTATTGGCGCTTCTAGGAGCAACAAATACAATGGCAATGGCGAACGCGTCAACCGCGTTGAAAAAATGAGCAACCTGCGTAAAACAGTTGCTAAACGCTTAGTAGCGGCTAAAAATGAAACCGCCATGTTGACGACTTTCAACGAAGTCAACATGAAGCCTATTATGGATTTAAGAAACAAATACAAAAACGCCTTTGCTGAAAAACATGAAGTAGGTCTTGGCTTTATGAGTTTCTTTACCAGAGCTTGCTGCATTGCCCTATTGGATTGGCCAGCTGTGAATGCTTTTATCGATGGTGATTCTATTCAATTCAATGACTATTGTGATATCTCTATTGCCGTATCTGGCCCTAGAGGTTTGGTAGTTCCAGTTATCAGAAATGCAGAAGGCATGAGCCTAGCTGATATTGAAAAAGAAGTTAAACGTTTGGCCGGAAAAGCCAGAGAGAATAAATTGTCAATGGAAGAAATGAGCGGAGGTACATTTACCATTACCAACGGTGGTGTATTTGGCAGTATGATGAGTACGCCCATCATTAATCCGCCTCAATCAGCCATTTTAGGCATGCACAACATCGTTGAAAGACCAGTAGCTGAAAATGGCCAAGTGGTTATCAGACCAATGATGTACGTAGCCTTATCTTATGACCATAGAATTATTGACGGCAGAGAAAGCGTTAGCTTCTTGGTAAGGGTTAAACAATTATTAGAAAATCCAGAAATGTTGTTTGACGGCAAAGCGCCTTCAGAAAAAGTGCTTGGTTTATAAGCCTATGTCAGATTATTTTGCTCATCCAAGTGCCGTTATTGACGACCATTGTAAGATTGGAGCGGGCAGCAAAATTTGGCATTTTTCACATATCATGTCGCATTCTGAAATTGGCCAGAATTGCAATATTGGCCAGAATGTAGTCATCTCCCCAAAAGTCATTATTGGCAATGGGGTTAAAATCCAAAACAATGTTTCTGTTTATACAGGTGTTATTTGTGAAGACGATGTATTCATTGGTCCAAGTGCTGTTTTTACCAATGTTATCAATCCCAGAAGCGCCATTAACAGACAAAACGAATTCAAATCTACCTTGATTCAAAAAGGGGCAAGCATAGGTGCAAATGCCACCATTATATGCGGCAATACCATTGGCCAATATGCTATGATTGGCGCTGGCACAGTGGTCACTAAATCTGTACCTGATTTCGCATTAGTAGTGGGCAATCCCTCCAAACAAATTGGATGGGTATCAGCCTACGGAAACCGATTGCATTTTGATGAACAAGGCAAAGCTGAGTGCCCAGAAACAGGCGAACATTACCTATTGCAAAACCAACAAGTCATAAAAACGCTATGAAAAACATATTGGTAACAGGTGGCTTAGGCTATATTGGTGCACATACAGTTGTTGAGTTATTCAATAACGGCTATAAGCCCATTATCATTGACAATCTAAGCAACACCAATATAGAGGTATTAAACAGATTAGAGCAAATTTGTGAGCACTCGTTTTCATTTTACAATGAAGATGTATGCAATACCGATGCGCTAACAAACATCTTAAAAACAGAAGCAATCCACGGAATTATTCATTTTGCAGCCTTTAAAGCAGTTGGTGAATCTGTTCAAGCGCCCATTAAATATTACAAGAACAATATTGGTGGCATGACCTCTTTATTAGAAGCCATGCAAAATCAGGGCATAAACAACCTTGTGTTTAGCTCTTCATGTACTGTGTATGGCGAACCAGACCATTCTCCAGTAAATGAGTTAGCCCCTATTAAGCGTGCCAACTCACCTTATGGGCGAACCAAACAGATGGGAGAAGATATATTGATGGATTGCCAGGGCCTTAACACCGTAGCCCTCAGGTATTTTAATCCAATAGGTGCGCATGCATCTGCCTTAATTGGCGAATTACCCATTGGTGTACCCAATAATTTAATGCCCTTCATAACTCAAACGGCAGCAGGGATAAGGCCTTCACTTACTGTTTTCGGCAACGATTACAACACCAAAGACGGCACCTGTATTCGCGATTATATTCATGTTGTAGATTTAGCCAAGGCCCACGTTAAAGCACTCCAATTTATTGCGCAAAATCCTAATAACCATTTCGAAGTCTTCAATATTGGCACTGGCAATGGTTATACTGTTCTTGAAATCATCAAAGCATTTGAAACCGTTAATCAGATCCAATTGCCTTATCAGATTGGCAACAGACGCGCTGGGGATGTAGAAAAAGTATGGGCTGATGCGCAGAAAGCTGAAACCCAATTGGGTTGGAAAGCAGAATTGGGCTTAAATGAAATGGTTCAATCCGCTTGGCAATGGCAATTGCAATTGAAAGCCTAGAGACTGCTGTAAACTTTAAAAACTTGTTGAGCGGCGTAATTGGGTTTGAAAGGATCTAAATACGACCCATAATTGGTTTTAGGCATTTGCACTAAATCCAATAAACTTCTGGTGAGTTTATCAATAATGGCGGAATCAAATTTAAGTGTTGACTTTGGCGCCAATTCCCTAAACACAGGAATATCATTTACCGCCATAGGCAAACCAGCACATGCGGCTTCTATTAGCGGTATACCAAACCCTTCCATCATGCTTGGGTATACAAATCCACTGGCTCTTCTATACATCATTGGCAGATCGTAATCTTCTAAATCTGTAATGATCATGACCTGTTGTTTTAATTCGTTCTGCTTGATATACTTAATACAAGCTTTTAAGGTTGGACCTTTCTTCCCCACCAATACTAAGTGAATGTCTTTGCGCTTAGTGCGTTTTAAAGCCTCTAATAAAGTTAAGTGATTTTTTCTGGTTTGAAAACTTGACACATACAACAAGAACTGATCAGGTAAACCGTGAATCATAGACAAACGCTCAAGTTGTTTTTGAGAGTACTCTTTCCAATGCAAATCACCACAGGTTTGATACACCACTTGTATTTTTCTACTGTCTACATTGTAATGTCTTTGTATGTCTTGCGCACAAGCATGACTGGTTGCAATCACCTTGTCTGCAATTTCAAGTGCATGCTTAGTCTTTATATCGTATATGGCACGGTCTAAGAAACGGTAATGACTTGGAAACATTTTAAAAATGACATCGTGAATAGTCACTACTTTTTTAATGTTTTCAGGCCATTTACCAAATGGCAATTCATTGCTTAAGCCATGGTAAAGGTCAATGTTATGCAGTTGTAAATCTTTTAAAATACCCTTCACACGCCATAAAGGAGATGCCTTTTGAGGGGCTGCAGCAATGGTATTGGCTGGCAAATTCAATGTGCTCGGTTGATCATCAAACAAGTAGTATTTATTAGCAGGATAAGACGCAATAAAATGATCCACTAGGTCTCGGCTGTAATTGCCTAAACCCGAGCGGTTGTGAAAATAGCGTTTTGCGTCGAATCCAATATTCATTATACAGCTACATTAAAATCTCTTAGCGCGTCATTGAGTGATGTTTTTAAATCTGTACTAGGTTTTCTTTGACCGATGATCAAGGCACATGGCACATGGTATTTGCCCGCAGCAAACACCTTTTCATAACTGCCAGGAATAACCACTGATCTTTCTGGTACGTAACCATTATAGATGATAGGCTCCGATTGGGTAACATCTATGATTTTGGTTGATTGTGTTATGGTAACACCTGCCCCGATAACCGCCTCTTTAGCAATATGAGCGCCTTCAACTATTATGCTTCTAGAGCCAATAAAACAATCGTCTTCTATGATCACAGGCGCAGCTTGAACCGGCTCTAAAACGCCACCTATTCCAACACCTCCGCTCAGATGCACGTTCTTGCCTATTTGAGCACATGATCCAACAGTTGCCCAAGTATCAACCATGGTACCTGAATCGACATAAGCACCAATATTGACAAAACTTGGCATCAAAATAACCCCTTTGTTGATGAAGGCACCATATCTGGCAACAGACCCCATAACCGCTCTTACACCTTGTTGGGCATAGTCTTGCTTTAATGGAATCTTGTCGCAAATTTCATACGGACCAATTTGTTCTGTGCTAATGTCTTGAATTGGGAAATACAGAATAACCCCTTTTTTAACCCATTCATTCACCTGCCATTTACCGGCTTCAGCACTTGGTTCAGCCACACGCACTTGACCTTTATCAAGCAATTCTATGAGCTGCCTGATCTGGTCTTGAACTGCAGATTCTTTAAGCATTGCACGGTTTTCCCACGCAGCTTCAATGGTTTGTTTTAGGGCTATAAGATCCATGGATTTTGAACCTGCAAATTACATTAAAATCCAACAATGCTGAAACACTTTTGAAGCGTATTTGTGACATATTATCAACTTTTTTTTGCACTTTTGTAGCAATGAAAAAAATGAGTTTAAAATCAGTAGTAGCCATAGTGCTTATAGGTCTATTTCAAACCTTTTCTGCAAACGCCCAAGGACAAAAATACTTGAGCATGGAAGAAGCCATTTTACAAGTTGACAAACCCAATAATTTGTCGTTAAAAATTCAAAACATCACAGGACTTCAATGGTTACCAGGAGGCAGCAAATACGCCTACATCAAAACCAGTAAACCACAAAAGTTAGTCATCGTTGACGCCTTGACTTTTCAAGAAGATAGCAGCCAAACACTTGAAGCCCTTAACCAAGCCGCAGCTCAATATAAAGAAGGCTGGCAGTTCAAAAGTTTTCCGGCATTTGAATGGACAGATAACGACAACATTGTAATCTTTAAAGACCAACAATATGTGAACTACAATTTACCTGCTCAAGCCTTCAGAAACTTATTGACCATTAAAGGCCAAGCCAGCAGCAACGACTACCATGCTAAAAGCAATCAAGTCATTACGACTGAAAACGACAACCTCTACCTGATCAATGCAACTGAAACCATTCAAATTACTAATGATGGTGGCAAAGGCATAGTCTATGGCCAATCTGTTCACCGCAATGAATTTGGCATTGACAAAGGCTTATTTTGGAGCCCAGACGGCAAGAAAATTGCTTTCTACAGAATGGATGAAAGCATGGTGAGTGATTATGCCATTTACGACAACTCAAAAATTCCTGCTCAAAGCAACAACATCAAATACCCGACTGCTGGGGCAAAAAGCCACCATGTTACCGTTGGTATTTTTAACATTGAAACTAAGACCACTACCTATTTAAAAACAGGTGAACCAGCAGAACAATACCTTACCAATATCGCTTGGGACCCAAGTTCTGAAAACATTTTCATGGCCATTGTGAACAGAGGGCAAAACCATGCTTGGATTAATAGTTATAATGCCAATTCAGGTGAACTCAATAAAACTTTGTTTGAAGAAACCGACGAGCGCTATGTTGAACCTCAACACGGCTTTTACTTCATGCCAAATGACCCAGAGAAATTTATATGGCAGAGTGAACGCAGTGGATTTAACCATTTGTATTTGTATTCTACTAAAGGCAAACTGCTTAAAACATTAACCCAAGGCAATTGGATGATCACGCGTTTGATTGGCGCTGACCCAGATGGCAAATACATCTACTTTGAATCAACTAAAGAAAGCCCATTGGAAAGACATACCTATAGTGTGCATGTCAATTCACTTGAACTTAAAAAACTGAGTGATGCAGCTGGTACCCATATGGCCTCATTCAATCAACAGATGAGCCAATTTTTTGATGTGTATTCAAGCCTTAATGTGCCGCGTAAAATTGATTTAAGAAGTCAAACTGGCGACTTGGTTAAAAATCTTTTAACCGCAAGCAATCCGTTAGCGAATTATGACTTAGGCGAAACCACTTTATTCCCAATCATCAATGATGGTAACGTATTGCATTGCCGCATGATTACACCACCTCATTTCGACAAAAATAAAAAATACCCTGTAGTAGTTTATGTGTATGGTGGTCCTCATGCCCAAATGGTGACCAATAGCTTCCTAGGGGGCAGTAATTACTGGATGCAGTTAATGGCTCAAAAAGGTTATATCGTATTTACCCTCGACAACAGAGGTTCTTCAAACAGAGGGCATGCCTTTGAGAGCGCTACCCACAGACAATTAGGCACGCTTGAAATGGCGGACCAATTAGCAGGCATTAATTACCTTAAAAACTTGAGTTATGTGGATGCCAACAGAATTGGTGTTCATGGCTGGAGCTTTGGTGGATTTATGACTACCTCTCTGATGAGCAGACAACCGGGTGTATTTAAAGTTGGTGTAGCTGGTGGCCCAGTAATTGATTGGTCAATCTATGAAATCATGTATACAGAACGTTACATGGACCAACCTTCAGAAAATCCAGAAGGATACAAACAAGCTAATTTGTTAAACCACATTAATGGTTTGCAAGACAAACTGTTGATGATTCATGGATGTGATGACGATGTTGTTTTGTGGCAACACAGTTTATTGTATTGCAAAGCATCTGTTGATGCCGGCAATACATACTTAGATTATTTTGTTTATCCTGGACACAAGCACAATGTAATGGGCAAAGACCGTGTGCATCTCATGCAAAAGATTACAGAATACTTAATGGAAAATCTGTAATCAAACCTCTTCTAATAGCGTTCTAAAGGCTAAAACTTGATCGCCATATTTGGCATAAGTTTTAGCTTTTAAAGCTGGTGCGTACAACTCAGCATAAGCATTATAATCATCTATGCTATGGCAAAAATATTGGATAGCATAATTTACCCCCTCATTGTCTTGTACATTGGTTAAGAGCTTAAGCATTTTAAACCCTGTAAATTTTTCTGTCGCAATAACTTCAGGTATGTGTTCGTGTTTCATCCAGTGCACCCATTCTATTTCAATGGTCTCTGGAATATTGCAAGTCACGTTATAAATGATCATACTTGCAAACCAAGTTAAAATTTCAATAGCAGACAAATTCAAATGCTATTTTTGTAATAACAGCCATAAGCCAGTAATTTTGAAACGTGCATCCAGATCTAAAACCATCTAAAATCGAAGCCCTTCCCTATGCCATCAGCCAAGGTTATGATATAGATGTGTTAAGAGATGACCTCATTCATCCATTAATTACAGGCAACAAATGGCGCAAATTAAGTGGTATAATTGAATGGGCTAAAACCCTTGAACAAGCACATATAGTTACTTTTGGTGGGGCATTCAGTAACCATTTAGTGGCCACCGCTGTAGCTGGCAAATTATTGGGCATACCAACCACAGGCTTTGTTAGAGGCGACGAAATTAGAGATTCAAATGCATATGAGCTCTGTTGCCAAGACCACGGCATGCAATTGATTCATGTCAACAGAAGCCAATACAGACAAAAGCAAGCGCTGTTTGAACACTATTTTGGAGCTGTGCCCGATGCCATTATGGTGGACGAGGGCGGCAGGCACCCCAAAGCATTTATTGGCTGCTCTAAACTACTTGACGAACTAAAAAAAAACTATGACTACATTGTGTTATCAGTTGGCACTGGCACCACTATTGAAGGGCTTGTTCAAGGCTGTATTGAAAGACAATTGCCCAGTAAAGTCATTGGCATTAGCAGTTTAAAAAACAATTTTGACCTTGACAGACAACTTCAGGAGTATCCTCAAAAACATTGGCAAATCTTACATGATTATCACAGAGGCAAATATGCCCAATCTGACCCTGAACTTTTAGCTTTTATGGATTGGTTCAAAAGCAAAAGTGGCATACAACTAGAACATGTATATACGGGCAAAATGTTTATGGCAGTTATGGACTTAATCCAGAAAGGCCAATTTAAAACCACAGATAAAATCTTGTGTATACACACAGGCGGCTTACCACAATTAGCCAAAGATTATAAACCGTAAAGCACATTGATCACAGTCTGACCTACCGCTTTTAGAGTATTGCGGTCTATGGCATTCATGTTGTCTTGATGGGTATGCCAGTATTTACCAAAATGACTATTGGTATTAGGATCTGAATCAATAATATCAATCACAGGAAATTGCGCAAATTTCATCACGTAATAATGATCATCGGTAACATAACCGCGTTCAAAATGTCTGAAGTATTGCTGATAGCCAGCGGCATCAGCAGCTCCCCAAACTTTAGAAACAATATTCTGTGCAGATGACAAACTGAATCCCTCAAAGCCAAAAATCGCATTAGGCGCCCCAACCATATCGAGTAAAATACCAAATTCTGCTTTGTAATTAGGTTGATGTAAATTTCTAGCCCAATACTGAGAACCTAAACAATAACTGTTTTCAATTTTACCTGAATTATCACCCCAATCTTCTGCATCAAAACAAACAATATCGACCCCAATTGCCAAAGGTTGAGCGCGAAGCAACCTGGCAATTTCTAACAGAACTCCAACCCCGCTTGCGCCATCATTAGCGCCTAGGATTGGCTTGTCTTGATCCACTTGGTCTTGATCAGCAAATGGACGTGTATCCCAATGGGCACATAAGAGTATTCTGCGCTCTGCTTTGGGATTAAAACTGGCAATGATGTTTTTAACAGGAATGACTTTTTTATCAAAAGTAATAGCCGTGGTATTTTGATAATACATGGTATCTGCCAATGCAGCCAGCGTATTACTGATATAGTTGTAACAAGCAGAATGACCCGTTGTACCTGGAACGCGAGGTCCAAAATCCACTTGTGCTTTAACCCTTAAATAGGCTGAATCAGCGTTGAAAACTGGACGTTGCGCTGCTAAATTTATTGATGAATCAGTGTTAGTATTTGATGTACCATTGGATTGATTCTTGGGTTGACAAGCACTGAAGCCAAAAAGCAGCACTATCAATAGACATTGTATAGGAGACATTAATTTAAGACCCATGGTAATTGCAAAGTAAATTCAGGAATCTCAGATTCGAATAAGGCACCAGATTGAAGGACTTTGAAAACATAGGCGCCAGACATTTTGCCAAAACCAGTTTTTAATAAACATCCAGAATAATACTCATAGGTATCTCCTGGAAACAAAACAGGCTGTTCACCAACAACACCCTCACCTTTTACACATTTGTGTTCTCCAACACTGTCAACTATATCCCATTGTCTTTGCATGAGCTGGATGGTTTCATTGCCCAAATTAGAGATGTGGACATAATAGGTGAAAAAGAATTCGTTTTGCTCAATATCGCTTTGCAATTCATTGAACTTAGGACGCACTTCAATTTTAACGCTGTTTGAAATTTTAATGGCCATGGGTATTAATTGACACAATAATAAAGGAATTAGAGGCAGTAATTACATGTGTTATTAATTTATGGAAATGTTTTGGTTGATGTAAAATTCACAAACGACCTAATTTATCGTCAAAAACATTTGTTTTAACAGATTTGATGGAAACTTTGGATATATTTTTTGTTTCCATGGTTTTTTTAATTTATTTCGCGGCAACTTTTACAAGCATGCGTCAAAAGATCCTAGCTAAAGCTGAAGAATTGTTTATGCAATATGGCATTAAAAGCATCACCATGGATGATGTTGCCAAAGCTTTGGGTATGTCTAAAAAAACGCTCTATCAATGCGTTGACGATAAAAATGACTTGGTCAAACAAACCATAACCCACCATTTAACAGAAATGGATGCTTTGTGCGAGCAAGTGTTTACATCAGAAAACAATGCCATTTTGCAAATGTTAAAAATTGCCAAAATGATGAATGATATGCACCAAGAAGTCAATCCTGGGGCCTTATTTGACCTCAAAAAATACCACACAGAAACCTATCAATTCTTTACTTATCACAAAGAAAATGCTATACAAAACCAAGTCGTTAAAAACCTTAACTTAGGCATACAACAAGGCTTGTACAGACAAAACATCAATGTTGAAATAACCGCAGGTTTTTACATTGCCTTGGTAATGGAATGTGTATCAAGTGAACACCAATTATTGAGCAAAATGCCATTTGCCAGTAAGTATGCTGAATTGGTGCGTTATAATATGCACTCTTTGTGTACGCCTAAAGGATTAGAATTCATCAATGCCCACCCTGATTTAATACAATTTTCATAGTATACTATATGTTACAATTAAACAATATGTACAAAAGCACTCTGGTAATCATCGTTATGCAGTTTAGCTTTTCAGCTATGGCACAAACAAAAGCACAAGACACCCTTAAAATGTCTTTATCTGCCGCAGTTGAATATGCCATTACCCACAATCCTGATTTAAAAAATGCCTATGCAGATTTAGCCATTGCCAATCAAACAGTGAAGGAGGTTCAATCTATAGGAATTCCTCAAATTAAAGGACAAATTGGTTTTCAAGACGCTATTCAAAAACAAGTGTTCGTTTTCCCTATCAATGGGATTGCAACGCCAATTAGAGTTGGTAACAAGTACACTACTCAGGCCTCTATTAATGCCACTTGGTTATTACTAGATGGTACCTATTTCTTAGGACTTAAAGCAGCTAAACAATTTACAGATTTATCAAGAAGATTGGCAAGCAAAACAGAAACCGATGTAAAAATTGATGTGGCCAAAACCTATTTAACAGTGCTCATTGCAAAAGAGAATGTAAACTTGCTGAACACCTCTTACAACACCATTGAAAAAACTTACAACCAAGTAAAGGCAATGAACAAAGAAGGTTTTAC
This sequence comes from Bacteroidota bacterium, assembly GCA_030832905.1. GTDB lineage: Bacteria > Bacteroidota > Bacteroidia > NS11-12g > UBA955 > JABMMZ01. The sequence goes on along the minus strand of JAURIG010000002.1, from coordinate 32,133 downwards.
AGAAGCCCTTGATGTAGACCGCTTAAAACTTCAACTCAACAACATCAGTATAACCCGCCAAAAACTGAATGACCAACTGCAAATTGTAATGGGTTTGCTGAAAATTAAAATGGGGATGGATCCTAATCAAAACATTGATTTGACTGATAAAATTGACGAGCTCAATAACCGTTTTGCCATTCAAGATACCAGCACTCAAGTTAACTTTAAAGCTAGAACTGATTTTCAGATTTTACAACAACAATTGGTGCTCAATAAGATGGATGTTAAACGCTATCAATATGGCAAGTTACCAAACCTTGCAGGTGCTTTTACTTACCAACAAAGTAACTTTGGCGAAACGCTAGATTACAGCAAATGGTATAACAACTACTTCTTGGCCATGCAAATGAATGTGCCTTTATTTTCAGGCTTTAGCAATGATGCTAAAATTCAAAAAGCAAAAATACAACAGTTAAAAACTGAGACTACCATTAACAAGGTTGAAAACATGATACAATTGGAAGCCAAACAAACTCAATTGAAATATTTCAGAGCCATGGATTATGTGATGCAACAAAAAGAAAACCTTGATTTAGCGAATAAAATACTCAATACCACCACTATTAAATACAATGAAGGTGTGGGCAGCAATTTAGAATTGATAACCGCTTCACAAGAACTCAAAACCACTCAAACCAATTATTTAAGCGCCGTATACGATTTATTGGTCGCTAAAATAGATTACCAAGTAGCCATAGGACAAACCATCAAATTATAACCATAACCCTTTTCAAATACACTTCACATGAAGACCATCATCCACATTACGTTCATAACCATTTTATTGGTTGCTTGCAATGCTAATTCTTTAGAATCAAAGAAGAAATCGCTTGATGAACTTAAAAAAGAACAAAGCAAACTTCAAGAAAAAATCAAAGCGCTTGAACTTGAAATTGCCAAATTAGATACCAGCAAAAAGACCAGCATTGAGGCCGTTGAGATCAAAACACAAGCGATTGCTAGCAGCACGTTTGAAACCTATATTGACATTCAAGGCAAGGTAGATGCTGACCAATCTGTTGCAGTATCTTCTCAAATGCCCGGCATGATCACTCAAATTAGAGTAAAACCTGGAGATGAGGTAAGCAAAGGTCAAGTATTAGCTGAAACCGATGCGAGCACTATGATGCAACAATTGTCAGATTTAGAAACCAATTTAAATTTAGTAACTCAAATTTTCATTAAACAACAAAATTTATGGAACCAAAACATAGGTACAGAATTGCAATATTTACAAGCTAAAACCAACAAATTAAGCTTAGAGAAAAAGGTTGGTTTAATGCGTGAGCAAATCAGAATGACTAAAATCATTTCACCTATTAACGGTACGGTAGATGCGGTCAATGTAAAAGTGGGTCAAACTGTAGCACCAGGATTGGCTGCCATCAATGTGGTTAACTTCTCTCATTTAAAAGTAAAAGCTGAATTGGCTGAAACCTATTCCAACCGAATTAAAGAGGGTAATACAGTTCAAATCTTCTTCCCAGACATCAACGATTCTATTCAGGCTAAAGTAAGTTACGCTTCAAAATCAATCAATCCATTGACAAGAACTTTCACTGTTGAAGTGCCTTTGCAAAACAATAAAAACCTAAGACCAAACATGGTGGCTAGGTTGAAAATCAAAGATTATATATCTACCAAACCAAGCATGGTTATTCCAGTTAAATACATACAAAAAGGGGTTGAAGAAAGTTATGTTTTAATTGCGAAGGATGGCAAAGCCGTTAAGAAAACAGTGACGATAGGCAAAGAATACAATGGTTTAGCTGAAATCATTTCAGGTACTGAAAATGGTATTGCAGAAGGAGATCTACTCATCATTGAAGGGTATGACTTAATAAACGATGGCGACCCTATCAGTTTAAAATAAATCAAGTAAACAAATATTGACTCAAAAGCATGAATCATCCATTCAAAGAATTCAAACCCTCTAGTTGGGCCATAGATAATAAGATCACGATTTACTTGATCACCATCATCTTGACCATAACTGGTATAATGGCCTATAAGGCTTTACCAAAAGAGAACTTCCCAGACATTACAGTTCCAACCATTTACATCAGCACAGTTAATGGCGGTAACTCTCCTACCAATATAGAAAACACGATTACCAAGCCCATTGAAAAGCGCTTAAAATCCATTTCTGGTATTAAAAAATTCAACTCTACCTCAATGCAAGACGTGTCTGTTATTGTTGTGGAGTTTCATACAACTGTTGATGTAGCCGTTGCCAAACAAAAAGTGAAAGATGCTGTTGATGAAGCACGCGGTGACATGCCTGCAACTTTGACCCGTGAACCAATGATTAAAGAGATTGCTTTCTCTGAAATTCCAATCATGTATGTGAACGTATCGGGCAAATACGACCTTAAACAATTAAAGCAATACGCAGAAGATTTAAGTGATAGAATTGAAGGTTTAAGCGAAATCAATGAAGTTAAGATGATTGGTGCGCCTGAACGTGAAATCCAGGTGAACATAGATGCCTACAAACTACAAGCTGCACAATTAAGCATTGGCGATATTCAAAGAGCAATAGCAAATGAAAACTTAACCATTACAGGCGGCACTGTGCCCATTAAAGGCATGAAGCCCACTTTGAGCATTAAGAGCGAATTCAAAACACCTAAAGAAATTGAGAACATTGTGGTTAGCTCTCAAAGTGGCGCTAAATTATTTGTAAAAGATTTTGCTCAAGTTGTAGATGGTTTTAAAGAAAAAGAAAGTTACTCAAGTTCAAGTGGCAAGAATGTAATTACCTTAAACATCATTAAACGTTCAGGAGAAAACCTCATTGAAGCTTCTGAAAAAATTGATGCTATCATCAAAGACATGAAGGTGACTGAGTTCCCTCAAGGAGTTGACATCTCCGTAACCGGCGACCAAAGTACCAAAACCAAAACCATGTTGCATGACCTAATTAACACCATCATTATTGGTTTCATATTAGTAACTTTAGTGCTCATGTTCTTTATGGGTGTAACCAACGCCTTGTTCGTTGCTTTATCTGTGCCATTATCGATGTTTATTGCTTTCTTGATCATGCCTAGCATTGATTTTTCATTCAACATGATTGTGTTGTTCTCGTTTATCTTAGCCTTAGGTATAGTGGTAGACGATGCCATTGTGGTAATAGAAAACACACACAGATTATTTGGCGATGGTAAACGAGACATTAAAACCGCAGCAAAAATGGCTGTTGGCGAGGTGTTTATGCCAGTGCTTTCTGGAACCATAACTACCCTTGCGCCATTTATTCCATTGGCTTTTTGGACTGGTATCATTGGTAAGTTTATGTACTTCTTGCCCGTTACTTTGATCATTTCATTATTGGCTTCCTTGTTTGTGGCTTATATCATCAACCCTGTATTTGCAGTTGATTTTATGACCACTAAAGAAGTTGAAAATCAAAACCATGGCAAAATCAATAAAAAGACCAAAATGCGTTTGGTATTGTATGCGGTAGTGGCTTTAATCGCCTACCTCAGCGGCCATGTGGGCATTGGTAATTTTATTGTTTTCTTAGCAGCATTCTTGTTGTTGAATCGTTTGTGGTTGTATAAACTTATTGATGCTTGGCAAGAAAGAATCTGGCCTACCTTTATTGAGCGCTACACCAAAGTCTTACTATGGTGCCTAAAAAAACCTTGGAGACCTTTAGCTTATGTATTGTTACTATTCATTGCCTCGATTGCTTTGTTTAAAGTCAGACAACCCAATGTGGTATTCTTCCCTAATGGAGACCCAAACAATATTTATGTGTATGTAAAATTGCCTGAAGGCACTAACCCGGCTATTACCAATCAAGTCATGCGTCAAGTGGAAGACAAGGTATACACAGTAGTTGGCAAAAACAACCCATTAGTGGAGTCTATGATCAGTAACGTGACTATTGGCGTAACAGATCCTCAAGATGGCGACCAAAACGCCTACCCTAACAAAGGTAAAATTGCTATCGCCTTTGTAGAGTTTTCTAAGCGTAATGGTGCTTCAACCAATGATATTTTGAAACAATTGCAAGCCCTAAAATGGAATATTCCATCGGCTGATATTGTTGTCAATAAAGAAAGAAGTGGACCACCTACACCTAAACCTGTTTCAATTGAAATCATGGGAGAAAACTTCGATGAACTGGTTGACAATGCCAATCGTTTAAAGAAATTCATTACCGATGCCAATGTGCCTGGGGTTGCAAATTTGAAGTCGGACTTTGTGAGCAATAAACCTGAAATTGTTTTTGACATTGACAGAGAACGCGCTATGAGAGAAGGCATTTCTGCAGCCCAATTAGCTATGGAAATTCGCGGCTCAGTATATGGTGCTGAAGCTTCTAAGTTCAGAGACGTTGACGATGAGTATCCAATCCAATTAAGATTTCAAGCAGACCAACGCGGCGACATCGAAACCATACGCAACTTAAAAATCACTTACAGAGATATGAATATGGGTGGTATGGTGAGAAGTGTTCCTATTTCATCTGTTTGCAACATCCGATACGACTATACTTACGCAGGCATTAAACGCAAAAACGATAAGCGTGTAATTACTTTGTCTTCTGATGTAAAAGAGGGCTTTAATCCTAATGAAGTAGTGAATCAAGTGCAAGGGATTATGGATAAATTCCAAGCCAAAGGCAATGTGAGCATTAAATTCTCAGGAGATAAAGAAGAACAGCAAAGCACTATGGCCTTCTTGGGCAATGCCATGTTGATTGCTGTAGGTTTAATGTTATTGGTATTGGTTGGATTATTCAATTCAATAGGCAAACCTGTCATTATCTTATCAGAAATCATCTTCAGTATCATTGGTGTTATTTTAGGGGTTTCTATCTTTAAAATGGACATGAGTATTGTAATGACTGGTATTGGTATTGTGGCCTTAGGTGGTATTGTGGTAAGAAATGGTATCTTATTGGTTGAATTTGCTGAATTCTCAAGAGCTTCAGGAGCCAATTTATTTGATGCCACAGTTGAGGCCGGTAAAACCAGAATGACCCCAGTAATTTTGACAGCAACCGCTGCTATATTGGGTTTAATTCCATTAGCCGTTGGTTTGAACATCAACTTTGAAACCTTGTTTACCCATTTAGATCCTAAAATTTATTTTGGTGGAGACAGTGTAATGTTCTTTGGGCCATTAAGTTGGACAATGATCTTTGGATTATTGTTTGCCACTGTTTTAACCTTGTTGTTGATTCCATCAATGTACTTAATTACAGAACGTTTAAAACGCAAATCAATCAAAGTACTTGAGCATTTTGGTCTATCAACCGCCTTAATTTATGTGCCTTTCTTAGTCTTAGTGCTTCAGTTAATCCTTAAAATCAAAGGAGAAAAAATTGACTACGGCCATTTAGACTATTAATGCTTAGACTCCTAAAAAATCATTATCATTGCAGTATGCCCCAAAAGGTATACTGCTTTTTTTTATGCTTATTATTTGGCGCTTTTATGGCCAATGCCCAAATTCAAACTGGGGCAGAACGCAGTCAGTTGTATTTACCTGAATTACAGAACAAACGCATAGCATTAGTCGTCAATCAGACCAGCACCATTGGCTCTACACATTTAGTTGATTCTCTCCTGCGTTTAAAAGTGAACATTGGCGTTTTGTTTGCGCCTGAACACGGCTTTAGAGGGCATGCAAGTGCTGGCACTACCGTTCAGAATGGCGTGGATGAAAAAACAGGTTTAAAAATCATCTCTTTATACGGTTCGCATAAAAAACCAACAGCAGCCGATTTAAACAATATAGACCTCATTGTATTTGATATTCAGGATGTAGGGGTCAGATTCTACACCTATATCAGCACAATGCATTACATAATGGAGGCTGGCGCTGAAAACCATATTCCAGTGATGGTTTTAGACAGACCTAACCCTAATGGACACTATGTGGATGGACCGGTATTAGACACTTTATTCCGCAGTTTTGTAGGCATGCACCCTATCCCATTGGTGCATGGTTGCACTGTGGGTGAATTGGCCAAAATGATCAATGGTCAGGGCTGGTTAAAGGGCGGCAAAGTATGCGACTTAAAAGTCATTCCTTGTGCGAACTACACCCATCAAACACCCTATGTTTTGCCGATTAAACCTTCGCCCAATCTCCAAACTCAAAGTGCCATTTATTTATACCCCTCTTTAGGGCTGTTTGAGGGCACGGTAATGAGTATTGGCCAAGGCACCAATAAACCCTATCAGTGTTTTGGTTCGCCGGCAATGGACTGGGGCAATTGGCAATTTACACCTGTAAGCATTCCAGGTGTGGCTGAAAAACCAAAATTCCAAGGGCTGCCTTGTACTGGCTTTGATTTAACGGATTATGGCTTTAACAAAGCCTATCCTGCCAGTAGAATCAACTTAGATTGGTTGATCATGTCCTACCAGTTGAGTAAAAACAAACCGGCCTTTTTCAATGATTTTATAGACAAATTAGCGGGGACCTCAAAACTCAGGCAAGAAATCATTGCCGGGCAAACAGCAGAATCCATAAGAAACAGTTGGCAAAATGAGCTAAAAACCTACAATACCATGCGAAAAGCTTACTTGCTCTATCCGTGAAGAAGCTACATTTTATTGGGTTTTTGTATTTTTTTTGAAAAACATTTGGATTTTAAGGCCCTTTGCCCCTACCTTTGCACTCCCAATTTTAGAATCATGTCAAGAGTTTGTGATCTTACAGGAAAAAAAGCGCTGGTAGGAAACAATGTTTCTCACAGTAATAGAAAAACTAAACGTAGATTCCACGCGAATCTTCAAGATAAGCGTTTCTATATCCCAGAAACAGGTGAATGGATCACCTTAAGGGTATCAACTTCAGCTATCAGAACCATTAACAAAATTGGTATCACTGAAGCAATTAACAGAGTATTCAAAAAAGGAAGTATATAATCATGGCAAAGAAAGGTAACCGCATACAAGTTATTTTGGAATGTACTGAACAAAAGAACACCAATGTTCCTGGCATGAGCAGATACATCACCACCAAAAACAAAAAGAACACGACTGAAAGAATCGAGTTGAAAAAATACAACCCATTCATGAAGAAGGTAACTTTACACAAAGAAATTAAATAATTGAATTATGGCAAAGAAGGTAGTTGCAACATTAAAAAAAGAAGGTGAAGGTAAAGACTTCGTAAAAGTGTTTAAAGCCATCAAATCTAAAAACGGTGCATACTCTTTTAAAGAAGAGATCATCAGTGGAGAAGAGGCTAAGACCTATTTTAAATAATTAAAACATATATAAAAGTTAGCCTCCGGAAACGGGGGCTTTTTTATTCATAAGCCACAAGCATGTCGATTTTTGATTTTTTTAAAAAGAATAAAACTCAAGAGAGCCCAACGACTCCATCTTCAGGCATTGAAAAAACTAAGACCTCTTTTTTCGAAAAATTAGGCAAGGCCTTGGCCGGCAAATCAACTGTTGACGAAGCGTTCTTAGATGAGCTTGAGGAAATCCTAATCAGCAGCGACGTTGGCACTCAAACCACTTTTAAAATCATTGACAGAATTGAAGCCCGTGTTAAACGCGACAAATACATTAATGCCAATGAACTTCACACCCTGTTAAGAGACGAAATCACAACCTTACTGACAGAGAATAAAACCACTGAGGATATTACTTTTGACTTAGAGGGTCAGAAAAAACCTTATGTACTAATGGTGGTAGGTGTAAACGGTGTAGGCAAAACCACTACGATTGGCAAATTGGCCAATCAATTTGTAAAACATGGTCAGAAAGTATTATTGGCGGCTGGCGATACCTTTAGAGCAGGTGCTGTTGATCAATTAGAGATATGGAGCCAAAGGGTTAATTGTAGTTTTTTCTCCAAAGGCATGCAAGCCGATCCGTCTGCTGTAGCCTATGAAGCTCTTGAGAAAGCCAAAAACGAAGGCTTCGATATCGTTATTATTGATACGGCAGGCCGTTTGCACAATAAAATCAACCTCATGAATGAGTTGAGTAAAATCAAAAGGGTTATGGCCAAAGTAATTGAGTCAGCCCCGAATGATGTGATGTTGGTATTAGATGCTTCAACTGGTCAAAATGCTTTTGAACAAGCTAAACATTTTACCGCAGCCACTGAGGTCAGTTCATTAGCCTTAACTAAATTAGACGGCACAGCCAAAGGCGGTGTGGTGCTTGGCGTGAGTGATCAATTTAAAATTCCAGTGCGTTATATTGGCGTAGGTGAAGGCATTGAAGACATTCAGATATTTGAACCAAAAGCCTTTGTCAATTCACTTTTTGAGGTGTAAATTTCATGAAAACAAAAACCCTTAAACCCAACAAAATCAACATTGTAACTCTAGGTTGCAGCAAGAATTTAGTAGACAGTGAGGTGTTATTGAGTCAGCTGAAAGGCAATGCTATTGAAGCCACTCATGAATCCCAAAAGAACGATGCCAATATTGTAGTCATCAATACTTGTGGGTTTATAGATAATGCCAAACAAGAAAGCATTGATACCATTCTGGCTTATGTTGATGAAAAAGAAGCTGGACGTATTGATAAAGTATATGTGACTGGATGTTTATCGCACCGTTACAAAGATGAACTAGAAAATGAAATCCCGCAAGTGGATGCTTTTTTTGGCACTTTAGAATTGCCTAATTTATTAAAAACTTTAGGGGCAGACTACAAACATGAATTAATTGGCGAACGATTAACCACAACGCCTACGCATTATGCCTATTTAAAAATCAGCGAGGGTTGTAATAGACCATGCGCCTTCTGTGCTATTCCATTAATGCGCGGTGGCCACGTGAGCAAACCCATTGAACAAATTGTTCTTGAAGCTGAGAACTTAGTCAAACATGGTACAAAAGAAATCATGCTCATTGCTCAAGAAAGCACTTACTATGGCATTGATTTATATGGCGAACGCAAATTGAAAGACTTGTTGGAAGCCTTGTCTGAAGTAAAAGGCTTGGAATGGATTCGCTTACATTACGCCTACCCTTCTCAATTCCCTGAAGATATTTTACCAGTAATGGCCAGCAAAGCCAATATTTGCAAATACCTTGATATGCCTGTTCAGCACATTTCTGACAATGTATTAAAAGCCATGCGCCGCGGTATAACTCGTCGCAAAACCTATGAGTTATTAAACACCATAAAAGAACAAGTGCCTGGCATCAGTTTAAGAACCACCATTTTGGTTGGTCATCCGGGCGAAACAGAGGAAGATTTTGAGGCCGTTAAACAATTCATTCAAGACTTTGAATTTGACCGCTTAGGGGTTTTCACTTATTCTCATGAAGAAAACACCCATGCCTATACCCTTGAAGACAATATTCCTGCTGAAGTTAAACAACAAAGAGCCGAAGCGTTGATGGCACTTCAAGAAGAAATTTCTTTTAAGAAAAATCAGAAAAAAATCGGACAAACCCTCAAAGTCCTTTTTGATCGAAAAGAAGGCGAATACTTTGTTGGCAGAACAGAAGCTGATTCACCTGAAGTGGATAATGAAGTCTTAGTGAAAGCGCAAGATCAATTTGTTCGTATTGGCGATTTTGCTAATATTGTAATAGACAGTGCTGAATCATTTGATTTATTTGGCCACTTAGCTCCATGAAAAGTGCTTTAATTGATACAGGGATTTTATCGGCTTGTACCCAAGCTTTTGTTGAACAAAATGATAAGCTCAAGGCCTTAATAGGGTATGACCATGCCTACTTCTCTGTAGAGAAAGCCATCGCCAACAAACAAAACTTTGATTCCAATAAAAGAGCTGTATTAGTCAATGTGTTAAAAGCTCAATACAGCAAGTACTTGGGCACTTCTTTCAAGGCCGAACATAAAGCCCTTATCGAAACCCTCAATGACCCTAATACATTTACAGTCACAAGCGGTCAACAATTGCATATTGGCATAGGGCCAGTCTTTGTTTTATACAAAATCATCGCCACCATTCACCTGTGCAAATCCCTCCAAAATCAATATCCTGACAAACGTTTTGTGCCCTTGTATTGGATGGCTTCTGAAGACCACGACATTGAGGAAATAAGGCATACCAGTTTATTTGGCAAAACCCATACATGGACCACCCAGCAAAAAGGGGCAAGCGGTAGACTTTCTGTTGAAGGCATAGATGCATTGTACCAAACACTTTTAGATACGTATCAATTAAGTGATCAACAAACACATTGGATTAAAGCCTTTAAAACCATTTATAGCCAATCAAAAACCTTATCTGAAGCCACTTTTAAATGCATCCTACATGTATTTGAACACGATGGTTTATTGTGTTTAGATGCTGATCAGGCCAGCTTAAAAACCCAGGCCATTGAGTTATTTAAAACCGATATCCTTGATCAAAAAAACGAGGTCGTTTTCAATACTACCACAGAATCCCTTTTGGATTTAGGTTTCAGCAAACAATTGCACGCTCGAGCAATCAATTGTTTTTATTTACAGGAACAAAGTCGTGAACGCATTGAAAAAACAAATGATGGCTATAGCACTTCAGATCAATCTAAACATTGGACAGCCTCTGAAATGACCAATGAAATCGAGCAACATCCTGAGCGCTTTAGTCCTAATGCTGTTTTAAGACCGCTTTACCAAGAGTGCATTCTGCCCAATGTGGTCTATCTGGGTGGCAATGCTGAAATCCATTACTGGATTCAATTATCAGGCTTGTTTAAACTCAATAAGATTGAAGCGCCCAGTTTAATGTTAAGACCCAGTATTTGGTTCTGCCCAATCAAAACTTTGGACTGGCTTGATCAAAGACAAATCGACCCCTTAGAACTGATTCAAAACAGCCCTATAGACAGCCTAAAACTCAAACTAGGTGGTGTAGAAAATCCACTGACTCCTCTTAAAAATCAGTTTGAAGCACTCAAAAAAGAGGCTCAAAACCAAGTCACAAAATACAGTGTTCAAGGACTTAAAGAATTGGTTGATTTGGGTAAGCAATACGACAAACAACTCCAAAATATTGAACAAGCCATTCAAATAGAAATGGATAAACGCATCGATTCTGATTTAAAAAAATTACAAGATCTTCAACAAAAATATTTCAATTCTAAGGCGCCTCAAGAGCGGTATTTATCTGTTTTGGAATTTATGCTAAACTATTCAATTTCAGCGATTTTGGCTTTAAAAGAGAGTGAATTAACCCCGAATAATGCCTACTTATTTAGCGCATAATACGCTGTTTATCAAACACATAACGTCTTCAAAAAAAGCTTTACAATCAATTAACTTTGGTTTCTATTGTTTTTTGCCTTAATAATGCTTACTTTTGCGGTACAATTAAACTAAATCATTAGTAATGAAAATCTTTAAATTGACTTTATTATCTGTTTTGTGCGGATTAAGTTTTGTTTCTCAAGCTGCCAACACTGCAGATTCAACTTGGAAAAATCACCCTACAGCTAAGTCTAAATGGGCTTATGGTAAAACCACCGATTCAGGACAAGGTTTGCAAGCTGCCTACTTCCAAGACAGAAGAGCTAAAAAATTTACAGCCGGATTAATGTTCGGTACAGCTTTTATGTTTGGTGATGCAGACAAAATTCAAACAGGTTCAAACATTGCCCCTTTCTTTAAATACTCAATCTCTCAAACTTTTGCGCTTAGAGCTGAGTACAACTTTTCAAACTTAAAAGGACAAAGAGATTTTCAATCTCCAACCAACTACAAAGATTACTACACTTTCACAAGCAAAGTGAATGATTGGGCTTTAGTGGCTCAAGCTACATTGGGTAATATTTCCTTCTTACGCCCATTGCGTAAAACTCAAATGTATTTCTCAGCTGGTATCGGTCAAACAAGCTTTAACACGACTTCGAACTTTATCGATCAAAGAGCTTCATTAAACCCGAACGTACCTTCACCAAGCCCAAATCCAAATTTAGGTAAAGCTACTACAGAAAATTTCCAAGCTAAAAAGATGAATGGTGTATTCGGTTTTGGTTTGAAACATTACTTAAACAAGAACTTTGATTTAGGGATTGAATACAGACACACCTATTTAAGAACAGATGATTTAGATCTTTTCAATGCTCAAGTATTTGACAACAGATCTTTTGATTCATACTCATACTTGCGTGCAAGCATTGGATACAAATTTGGTTCTAAGAACCCTCAGCACTACGATTGGTTAAGCCCTGTTGCTTCTATCTACGAACAAATGGCTGATGTTAAAAAGAAAACAGATTGCCTAGGTGTTGACGATGACAAAGACCATGTAACTAACTGCTTTGACCAAGACAACAACACGCCAGACTCTTGTATGGTGTATGGTAACGGTATGGCGGTTGATACAGATATGGACGGCGTTCCAGATTGCCAAGATAAAGAACCATTCACAGACAAAGGTGCTACTGTAGACCCAGTAACTGGTGTTGCAGTTGATAGCGATGGTGATGGCATTTCTGACCACAAAGACAGAGAATTAAATTCTGCTCCTGGTGCATTAGTTGACGCTAACGGTATCGAAATTAAAATGTGTTGCAATTGCGACAATGTTACTTTCCCTCCTGTAAGTATCAGCGCTAATTGCTTAACTAAAGAAGTTAAAGCTCTATTGTACCAAGTGGTTGATAAAATGAAACAATGTCCTGATAAGAAGTTAGTCATGAATGGCCCAGGTGGTAAGAGCTCTAAATACAACGCTTCTACCAACACCCGTTGCATGGACGAAATGATCAAATTCTTAATTGAGAAATTTGGTATCTCTAGAGACAGAATCATTACCAACTACAACGCTGGTACTGAAAGCAGAAACACAATTGAATTAAAGATTCAATAATCTTAATATTAAACTTTCAAAACCCTTCGCTTGCGGAGGGTTTTTTTTTGTCCTTTAGAAACGTTTTTTGGAGGCGGTGATATTGGCGAACTTCAAGTAATCAGGTTCGAATGTTGTTAGATCTACAAATTGAGAACGCTCAAAATACAGCTTGCTCAATGGCAATAAATAACGCGCATGTTGTTTGATATTTGTATTGGCATCAAAGGGCAAAAGTGTTTGAGCTTTAACAGCCGCATCACCGCAAATCAAAACCCTTTTATCCATAAGAGCATTTAAGTCCATCGGCTCTGTTAGAATTAAATTATTCATGGGCCTTTGTAGACTTAAATTGCTGTTGTAAAGGGCCTCATATACTTCCATTCGACGCGCATCAATCATTGGCCAATACATGTCGTATTTTCCATCCGTTGACTCTATGGCTGCATACGCTAAAGCCTCGAGTGTGTTAATGGCAATGAGCGGAATATTCAAACCGAAGCAGAGTCCTTTAGCAGTGCTCGCTCCTATGCGCAAACCAGTGTATGAACCTGGGCCTGCACTAATGGCTATTGCTTGTATGGATTTGATATCTATTTCAGCTTGCTGTATGATTTGCTCAATCATAGGCATTAAGGCTTCGGCATGGTTGTTATCGCTTGTACCCTCTAATACTATATCGCCTTTCGAATGCGAAAGGGCTACAGAACATTGAGCGGCAGAGGTTTCTAAACACAATATGTACTGAGCAGAGTTCATATCCCTAATTGATTAAAATAAGCTCTTACACGGTCTTTATAGTATGGATTCAGTTGCACAGGAACACTTTTAATGAGTTCCATTTCTTTAGCCTTCTTTTCTAAATATGCTTTCATTGCTGGCGGCATTTGGTTATCTATGGCTTCGGCTTGCTCTGCCTCTCTTTGATTATCTGTGTCTTTCTCGCGTTCAGCTTTTTCATGCTCCAACAACCTTGATTCTATGTCTTTAACCCGACGCATGGTTTCAGGGCTGAGTTGTTTGTTGACCAAATCTTTTTCCTGTTGTTCCATTAACTTTTTGGTTTGATCTAAGTCGCCCAAGGCAGAGCCATTTCCTTCCTCTTTTAATTGCTTTTGTAGCCTTTCTACTTCCCTTCTTAAAGCTTCTTGTTGAGCTGCTATTTTGGCAAATTGTTCGCTGCCTGGCTGTTGACCTTGTTGCTGAGCTTTCTGCATTTGTTGCATCTGCTGATTGATTTGATCCTGAAGCGATTTAATGCCACCCATTTTAGGTTTGCCTTTGTCGCCTGGTTTTCCTGGTTTTTGACCCGGCTTTTGGCATTGCTTATCGCTCTTAGATTGCTTTTGTTTCATGTCTTCTTGCATGCGTTTAAGTGACTCACTTAACATCACGGCAAGATTATTAAAGCCCGTCATTACATACTGTTGCTTGGCCAAACCTAAAGGTATTTGCACTTTAGCAAACTGTGCTATGGCTTCATCCATATTGTAATTGATCTGAGACATTTCTTTGGTAACAACACTCTTAATCTGAACTTGTCGTTTACTCAAAGTGATCAATGAATCTTCAACAGATTCTGCAATGTCTTTCAGTTGTCTTTGCTTAGCACTCAATTCGACAAATTTAGGACTGTAACCAGCTAAACTTTTTATTTGATCCATCAAGGCTTCTTGCTCTTGACTCAATTCTATTAAATTCTCAAGTAATTGTCTTAGTGTATAATAGTCTTCGGCATCTTGCTGCTCTTTAGATTGCTCAATATTCTTCTTCATTTTTTGAGCCAATTGATCCATCTGATCCGCAGCTGATTGCTGGTGTTGAGAAGCTTTTTTATTTTGTTTTTTATCTATGCCCTCAGCGCTTTCTTTAAGCTCGTTTTGTATGGATTCCTGATCTTTCTGCGTGGCATCTAATGGCAATGGCGATTCCAAATTTTGATTTTTCTCCATGGTTTTTTGAATCTCTAGTTTGAGTGATTCAAAGGCATCATTGATCTTCTTTTGTTCTTCTGCTAATGCCGATTTATCAGCTGTTTTATCAGCTGTTTTTTGCTGCAATGCTTTTTGTTGTTCAGACAATTGCTTTAAGGCATCAACATGTTCATTCATGCGCTTTTCAAGTTCAAATTGCTTGAATTGCTCGAGGTTCCGATCCAATTGTTTTTTGAGGTCCTCATTGGCTTGATTCATTTTATTCAACTCTTGTTGAATGGCGTCTTTGTTTTGTTGCTTGATTAAATCCTCTAGTTTCTTCAGCATCTGCTTCATTTCAGGACTCAAAACCTCATTCATTAATTTTTCAAGGGCTTTTTGTTTATCTAACAATTCCTGGTCTAGGGGCGACAATTGATTTTGTTTGTCATTCAATTGTTTTTGCTCTTTTTTGATTGCCTCAATTTGCTTTTCGAGCTGTTTTTGCTGTTCAATAAAGGCTTTTAATTTTTGTTCTTGTTGCCAATTCAATTGCTGATTTTCTGAAAGTTCTTTCTGCAATTCAGCACTTTGTTTTTGTTGATTTTTCAACTCTTGCAAAGTGTTTTGAATTGATTTCTTAAGGGCCTTATGACCATTTTCTGCATCAGCTCTTAACTCCTCTTGACTTGGTGTCGACATGGTAAACACCTTGCTTTTACTTGATTTTTTACCATTCACAGCATCATTATCCCACACTTCAAAATAGTATTCATAGTTGTCTAAATCGGTGTCTAATTTAGATTTCAAGGTTTTGAAATCAAAGAAATAATAGAAAATCTCATCGCTTGAATGCCCCATTTTTACAGGCAAATATTGCTTGATGGGTTGCGATTTAGATTGGTAAACGAAATACAAATTACTTAAACCATAATCGTCATCTGCCTTACCATAAAAATAATACAAAAAGGGGTTGATGGAATCTTGGGTTTGCTCCGCAACTATTCCTGGATGACGGTCTTCAATGACTTGAATTTGATAATGGACACTGTCTTTAGATTGACTTTGAGCATTGGTTAAAAGCCACGTGTACTGTGTAGATTTAAGAACAGTTTCAGTATGAACAATTTGGTTGTTTTGAACATTTAATTGTTTGGCAGGACCAAAACCAAACCATTTAATACCTTCTGCGTCTACTGCGTTGATTCTCCAGCTTACTTTAGTGCCTTTAGGCAAGGTTAAATCGCCAATGTTTTTAAGCGCTTCGTCAGTTTTAAGGGTATACGATGGGTAATCCAAAACCACTTCAAATGATTGGACTGTTGGATTAGGCATCACTTGTAAATGGTAGCGTTCTGAACTGAATTCACCATCTGAAAATTCAAAGTCATGCGGAGCTGTTACATTCAATAATTTATAGCTGTATGTGGCAAGCCCTAACTGCTCCATTTTAATTAAATGACCATCAATAACAACATACAAAAGTGCGGGCAAAGACTTCCCTTTTAACTCAACCTTGATTTCAAAATCTTGATGCTTCAATATTGTTAAGTCTGATGATAACAATTCAAATGAATAAGGTGCCTCTTTGGCAAAGTACTGATCATGAGCCAATAATCTTTCTGTAGATTTGGTGATAATATGACTTTGAAAAACCAAGAGTAAAGCGATTGCAACAAGTGGCAATAAGGTTAATCTACCATAGCGCTTAATTGAAGCTGGCAAATCAATCACTTTTACAAATACAAAGGGTTGTAAGGCTTTTATCCTTTGATCAATACTAGCCAATAACAACTCGTTAGATTGATCTTGGGCTTGAAGTTGTAAAGTGTTTAAAAGTTTGTCTTGAATTTCCGGAAAATGTTGGCCTATCATTCTAGCTGCATCTTCTTGAGAAATGGCTTTCAATAGGCCCTTAATTCTCAAATATGGATCAATGACTCCTTTAAAAATAACCCAAAGCAATAGGGCCACAAACAGATAAAATAACACCGTTCTAAACCCTGAATTGAAATGGCCAAAGTATTCGATAACTGTGGCTAAAAGAAAATAAGCCAACAATATACTCAGACCCAACAATAGCCCACGCAAACCTCGGTTGAGGTAGTATTTATGAATGAACTCATTCAATTTACTTTGCAAAGGATTGGCGGTCATAGGGCAACAAATAACAATTTCGCTTACACAAAAATAACCATTTTAAGCACACCATGTATGCCTGATTAATAAGCAGTAGCAAGGTATTTTTTTTGGCACTATTTTGGATTATATTTGTACATATTACATCACAACATGAAATTTAAAACATCATTACTAAGTCTAATCGCCTTATGCATCTGCAGTTTTGCTATTATGGCCTTTATGAATCAAGCTGCCCAAAAAAAAGTACCTGTTAAAAAACCGATAGAAGCTTCACAAAGCTCAGAAGGCATTCAATGGTATTCTATGACTGAAGGTTACAGTAAAGCTAGCAAAGAAAATAAGGTGCTTATTGTTGATGTTTATACAGACTGGTGTTATTGGTGCAAGGTGATGGACCTACAAACCTATGGCAATAAGAACGTCATTAAAAAGATGAATAAATATTGCATTGGCGTAAAATTCAACCCTGAAGTAGAAGGCAACCATACCGTTAATGGTGAAACGCTAAGCTCTGATCAATTGGCTACTTACCTTAACAAAGGCGGCAGAATGCCTGGTTACCCTATGACCTTCGTTTGGAAATCCCTTAGTGATCAAACTCAAATTGCGCCTTACTCAGGTTACCTTGATACCACTATTTTCAATTCTGTTCTCAACCGTTACATTCAAGAATAGTATTTTGTCTAAACGCCACCATTTCAAACCTTTCTCTTTACAAAATATAAGTATTGATGCCGCTGCCGCAGAAGGTAAAGCGATTGCCAAACACGATGGTAAGGTCATATTTGTTCCATTTGCTGCTCCTGGCGATGTCGTCGATCTTCTAGTTGACAAACAAAAAAAATCATACGCAGAGGCAAAGATCACCCACATCCATGAGGCGTCTGCCATAAGAACGATACCCCAATGTGTCCATTTTGGCATTTGTGGCGGCTGTAAATGGCAACATGTGCAATATCCTGAACAATTAAAATTCAAGGCTGCACAAGCTGAAAATGATATGCAGAGAATTGCCAAAGTGGAAGTCAAAAACTATCAAGACATTTTAGGCAGTGACCCCATTTATCAATACCGCAATAAATTAGAATTCACCTTTAGCAACAAGGCTTGGGAGGCTAATTTTGACAAAAACAATCCGGGTAGAATACCGGCGCTTGGTTTTCATATTCCAGGCATGTTCGACAAGGTACTTGATTTAGAACATTGTCAATTAGCGCCAGAAGCGGCCAATACCATCAGACAAACCATTAAAGCCAAGGCCATTGAAATGGGTCTGGAATTTTTTGACATCAGACAACAAACTGGTTTTTTAAGAAACCTCATGTTGCGCTCTAATCACAAAGGCGAATGGTTATTGGTTTTAGTGGTTGCTCAACACAAAACGCAACTGATTGAAGCACTATTTGATGCGGTAATGCCAACACTGAATATGGTTAGTGAATGGTGTTATGTCATCAATACCAAAGCCAATGATACCTGGAGTGATTTGCCTGTTGAAACCTATAAAGGACAAGGCCATTTAATAGAACAACTTGAAGACTTAACTTTTACCATTCGTCCTCAGTCATTCTTTCAAACCAACACCAAACAAGCACTGGCTTTATATCAAATCACAAGAGATTTTGCCAAGATTCAGCAACATGAAACGGTGTATGATTTGTATACCGGCACAGGAACAATTGCCTTATTTGTTGCCAAACAAGCCAAGCAGGTAATTGGCATTGAA
Source organism: Bacteroidota bacterium (assembly GCA_030832905.1). Classification (GTDB taxonomy): domain Bacteria; phylum Bacteroidota; class Bacteroidia; order NS11-12g; family UBA955; genus JABMMZ01. Next base: position 13,560 of record JAURIG010000002.1, on the reverse strand, counting down.
TACGTTGAAGCCGCTATCATTGATGCTAAAAACAATGCGCAACTCAACCAAATAGACAATACGCATTTTTATGCGGGCGACATGAAATTGGTGCTCAATGACGACTTGATTCAAAAACACGGCAAAGCTGACGTTGTGATTACTGACCCTCCAAGAGATGGCATGCACCCCTCAGTCGTTCAAAAAATAATTGAATTAGGCCCTAATAGAATTGTGTATGTGAGTTGCAACACCTCTACTCAAGCCAGAGACATAGCATTGTTATCTGAGCACTACGAAGTAGAATGCCTCAAAACAGTCGACATGTTTCCGCATACCCACCACGTTGAGTCGGTGGCTTTACTGATCAAGAAAGCCTAAGGCTTTGCGTTAGCAATCATCTCTTGAATGGTATTTCTTGATACCGCATGATACGCAGCTGAGGCTTTTTCAAAAATTGCTTTCGCTCTTGTTAACCCATCAGGTGTTTGAATCATGGCCTCGTACAAGGGCTTCAAAAATTTTCTTCTACCTACATGCAGTAAATAGTTTTCGATGGCAGGATAAGCCGCTGCATAATCATTTTTAATACACAACAAATACCAATCACATTGTATTTCTGCATTGCCACTCTGAGTAAAATGATAGAGAGAATCAAATACATGCATTCTTGAAACGATTTTAGAGGGATCCAATTGTCTGAACAAATGCAACCAATGATGGGTTGTAAAACCAGTGGTATCAATTTGAATCAGACTGCTGTCATTGTTGATGGACAAAGCAGTTTTTTCAACGCGTTCGAATTCTTGGCTATGCACCTTTGGGCAATTACTTGGCAAGCCTATTTGATAAATCCATTCATTGATATTGACAGTATCTTTTTGAGCGTTTAATAGATTGTTTTTTAAGTAATCGATGAATTGCTCAGTAGTTATACTCTGCCATTTAAAATGATTAAAATATTTGTTCAAGAAGGCATCCCATTTAGCTCTTCCTACTTGCTCTTCTAACAATTTCAAAAACAAAGAGCCTTTGATATAAGCAATATCACTCACGGCATCATCTGGGTTTCTGCCATTTAAATTAAGTTTTAATTTGGTATTGCCTGGGGCATTGGCCATTAAATCCTTAAGGGTGGCTTGTAACTCACCAAAACTAATACTGGCTAACATGTCTGAATAGGATTTTCCGTATATCTTTTCCATTATACGCTCTTCAAAATACACTGTGAAACCTTCATTCAACCAGAAATCATCCCAATTGGAATTAGTGACTAAATTACCACTCCAACTGTGTGCTAATTCATGTGCAATTAGAGACACTAAACTTTTATCGCCCGCAATAATGGTAGGCGTTGCAAATGTCAAGCGCGGATTTTCCATTCCACCAAATGGAAAACTTGGCGGTAAAACCAATACATCATAACGCCCCCAAGCATATGGCCCATACAATTCAGATGCTTGATCTATCATCTTTGGCAAATCGGTAAACTCATTGTAGGCTTTTTCTAAGACATTGACTTCAGCATACACTCCACAGTTTTGGCCCAAAGATTTAAAGGCAATATCACCCACCGCTAAGGCCATCAAATAACTTGGTATGGGTTGATTCATTTCAAAATGATAGTGGCCAGTAGCTGATTTTTGTTGAGGATTGCTAGCACTCATGAGTGCCATGTATTGTGGGTCACAATGAATATTAGCCGAATACGTATATCGCACAGCGGGGACATCCATACAAGGCACCCAAGTTCTGGCTAATACAGCCTGACTTTGAGTAAATAAAAATGGATGCTTTTTGCCAGATGTTTGTTCTGGTGACAACCACATTAAAGCTTCTGATGCTGCAGTTGTATGATAATAGACCGCAACTGAATTAGCATTTTTTGGCAATTCTATTACCAAGGCTTGCCCAAGCACTGGTCTGTCTTCGCTAAGGCTCCAAGAGGTTTCCATAGAATCCTGAAGCATGACTTTTTCTATGGTCAATTGTTTGGCATCTAAAATCAGAAACGGTATTTGATAAGGATTTTTAAAATGTACAATTACTTTTCCTTCTAATTGTTTCTTTTCAAAAGACACGCTTAGATCTAAATCCATATGGGTTAACTGAATGCTATCAGGATTGCTATAGCTATGGTGCTTGACAATTAATTTAGGCAGTTTGGTCAGCTCATGGTTAGAACAAGAACACAGTCCAAAAGTGGCAGACAGCAACAATATCAAACAGTAAATCGGCGTTAATTTCATGGAATGCTCAAAGATAGTATATGTCAATAAAAACATATAAATAATACTTTCATTTTTACTACATTTGCCCATTCTTAAAAAAAAAGAGACCCATTCATACAGACACATAAATGAACAAGAAATCCATTTTAACGACAATTTTCGCCTGCGTGACTTTAGGTTTAATGGCGCAAACTGAACCGGATCCTAATGGTGCAAGTACTAATTACGACACCACCAATTTCAGCAACGACTCTGCATACACTACCAGCATTCCTCAAGGTGCTCAAAATCAAGAATTGACAGCACCAACATACAAACAATACGTGCGTTTTAACCCGCCGATGGACACCATTACCAATTTAATTACGTATTTGGGTGTTGTGCCATTCGCGCCAAACATTACCGATATTTATGATGGAGGTACCATTGACTCTTTATACTTAAGAGCCAAATTATATTTAATGACCAAGTACATTAAAGATTTTAAGGCTCAAAAAGGCAAGCCACTCATTATTCCCAAAGAATTATTGGTTGAAGACATGAAACCAGATGGCGAAAACGGCAGAATAATCGTAAGACCTACTGTGCCTTTATACATTAGAAACAATAGTTTTTCCAATACGCCTGCAGGTACCGTTACCTTTAATTTTGAAATCAGAGTGAAAGAAGACAAGTACAAATACAAATTTTCAAAATTCGTTCATAACACAGTAGAAAAAGGCAGCGAAAAACAAATCAAAACCTATATTGAATACTACGCCAACAACAACCGCGGATTCAAAGGCACAGATCAAATTTTATTAGCTGTAGACCGCATGGTTAAAGACCTTGTAAAAGAGTTGGGTAAGGTAATGAAAGATCCAATTGTATTAGATCCAGATGCTTTTTAATTAAGGCAACTCTTCGTAATCAACATATTCGCCCTGGTCCATAGATTGGGGCTTTTTTTGCGCCTTGGTTTGAGGCTGTTCTTTTGCCATTTTACTGCGCATATCTTTGATCTCATTCAAGTTGTGTTGAGTCATTTTATTGATGCTACTCAAAAACTTCACCACTTTAAATATGGCATAAATCAATAGGATATTAAATAGAAATTTTAACACGTTGGTCTTGCAAAATTAGTACTCTCTTTAAAAACAATCTAATACTGTTTTCATTTTATTTTGTATTTCATTCCACTCAGCTTCAGGGTTTGAAAAAGCGTTAATACCTGCGCCTGCATACAATTCAATATGATGCTCATAAACATCGGCACACCTTAAGTTCACATAATACTCAAATGAGCTGTCTGTTTTTAAGCCTAAAAACCCTGTATACCATTGTCTATTATAAGACTCATTTTGGTCAATAAAAGTGAGCGCAGGCTCAAATGGCCACCCACAGACTGCAGAGGTTGGATGCAATTGCATAGCCAATGATAGGTCGCTATTCATCCCTTTAGATTGTATCGTATAAGCCGTTTGTAAATGGTATAAATGACCTGCTTTAACAGCCTGTCTTTTGGCTTTTTCAAACACATAATCGCTTTGTTTTAATTGCGCATCGATATAGGCAGTAATTTGCTCATGTTCTAAATCTTCTTTAGTCGAAAATTGGGCATTAACAGAGGTGGCCCCCAAAGCAACCGTTTTCAATGCATTTTGCTTTAGTGACATTAACAATTCGGGGCTTGCGCCAATCATTACCTGCCCTTTGTAATTAAAAACGTATACAAATGCTGAAGTATACTGCAGCATGTTTTCAAAAGCATCTCCTAACTTTATAGCAGTGGCAACACTTTTTTTGGCCGATAAAACCACTTTATCAAACCTACCTTGTTGTATGGATTCTACTGCCCTGCTAACCATGTCTATATAATCTGCGTGATTAGAAGTGAAAAATGCCTTCGTTTGAGGCAGAACCATCTGGTTGAGATAGTCTTTAGCATATGACAGTTCACAAGGCATAATTGATCCTTGTACAACGATCAATTCTGAGGCTTTTTTAAAGGCCTTCAAATGAAAACAAGCTTGACCTTCACCCTCTTTAAAAACAAAAAGTTGATTAGACTGCGGTGGGCTAAAAAAAACAACTGTTGGTTCCAAATGTCAATTATTTTTGGCGTGGTACAACCGCCATGGTTAAACGACTAATGTGCACCAATTTACCCGCTTCATTTTCAATTTTAATTTCCCATACCTGAGTGGTGTTGCCTATATGATGTGGCTTGGCTATAGCATATACCATTTCGCCTTCCATTACAGGACGCAAATGGTTGCCGTTGAGATCTAATCCAAGCGCAACCCATTGCTGACGATCAAAGACCAAATTAGCAGCCATTGAACCCACACATTCTGCCAATGCTAAACTAGCGCCCCCATTTAACATGCGCAAGGGTTGAACCGTTTTAGGTGTAACCGGCATTTGGGCTTTTAGAAAGTCTGGGCCTAACTCAATAAATTCAATATCGAGGTATTCCACCATGGTATTCTTGCAATAGGCATTCAGCTCTTCAAGCTTTATATTTGCAGGATTAAAAAAAATGGAGCTCATAAATAAACAATTCAACGCGAAGATAGGCAAAACCATCCATTTGATTAGGCATGGCCAAACGGATTTCAATAAACGCAACATCATACAAGGCAGTGGCATCAACAGCGATTTAAACAGCGAAGGACAAGCCCAAGCCAAAGCGTTTTTTGAACATTTTAAAGCCCATGGTTATGACCATGTATATACCTCAGAACTAAAGCGAGCCATTCAAAGTGTTCAAGGATTTATAGATGCTGGCATACCGCATACTTCTTTGGCTGAATTTAATGAAATCAATTGGGGAATCATGGAAGGCAGAGAGAGTTCTGAAGCCACTGCAGCGCTATTTGCAGCAACTGTTTCAGAATGGCAAAAAGGGAATATCCATCACGCTGTTGAAATGGGAGAAACGCCCTTTAATATGTTCCAACGTCAAGCGCAAGGTATAGAATGGGTTCTGTCTCAAGCAGAAGAAGATAAAATCCTTATTTGTATGCATGGCAGAGCCATCCGTAGTTTTTTGTGTTTATTGACTCACACCCCTTTGCATTTAATGGAGCAATGGGATCATAGTAATCTTTGCCTATATGAATTGGTATTTGATGGCAATAAATTTGAAGTGAAACAAGCCAATTCTACTGCTCATTTAAACTCAATACAATCTTGAGATTTCATTGACTCTATTGGCATCTAGTTTTAGGAAAGTAAACAATAGCATACTAAAACTGATGAGAGAAGAACCGCCATAACTCATAAATGGCAGTGGAATTCCAATAACTGGCAACAAACCAATCGCCATCCCTATATTGATAAAGAAATGGAAAAACAATATAGAAGCTGTACTGTAACCAAACACTCTACTGAATTCATTTTTTTGGCGCTCAGCTAAATAAAATATCCTACCTATTAGTAACAGATAAACCAATACAAATAAGGTAGAACCAAGGAAACCATATTCTTCACCCACAGTACAAAAAATAAAGTCAGTGTGTTGTTCAGGCACCAGTTTAGCTTTGGTTTGAGTCCCGTTGTTAAATCCATTGCCTAACCATCTACCTGCACCTATACTAATTTTAGATTGCCGCACATTATAACTGTAATCCCTTTTAGATTCTTTTTTGTCAGTGACTTCAGCTTTTTTGAATTTGAATATGCTAAAACTTTGAGATTTTTTGACATAGTATTCGTCTACATCTTGGTTCAAAGTCACTAGAATCCTTTGTTGTTGATGGGGTTTAAGAATCCGCGCAAATACATAATCCAAACTGAGTATGTAGATTGATGAGCTAACAAATACAATAATGGCCAACCAAAACAGCTGTTGTTTTTTGCGGGCTAGATAAACAATTAAGACAGATAGAACGGCTATACTGATGATGATGCTGATGGAGGGTAAAAGAATGGTCAAAACGAATAAGGTTACCATATACATTACCAAGACCAACCACCAACCTGAAAGGCCTTCTCTGAACAATACCAAAATAAAGCAAGTAAACACCAATGCAGAACCTGTATCGTTTTGCAAAAGCGTTAACAACATAGGAAAACCAATGATACCAAGGGCAATCATAATGTTGCGACGCCCTTCAAATTTAATATCAAAGGTCCCCAGGAATTTGGACAAGGCTAAAGCCGTTGCGTACTTAGCAAATTCTGAAGGTTGTAATTTGAAGGAGCCTATTTTAAACCAGGCTTGCGCCCCTTTGTTAAAGGAACCTGTGGCCAACAATACCATCAACAAACCTATTATGACTATATAGATACCATAGGCAGAAAAGTTGAAGAATTTATAATCAGTTAATAGTATTAAAAAGACTATGATGGCACTTATTCCAATAAATAAAACCTGCTTACCATATTCTTTCGAGAAATCCAATCTAAGGGCTTCATCAACTCCTGAATTGGCTGAATAAATATTGATTGCACCAAACAACACTATTAAAATGTACAAGATCACTGTCAACCAATCGATGTGTAATTTTTCTTCCATTAGTCGCTTAGTTTTGCATTGAGTGAATCTTTTGCCGTTGTGCCAATTAAATTGGCTTTCAACATACGGTTTAACATATCGGGTTTGGCACTTGGCAGCCCTCGGTTTTTAGACAAATAGCGTTCGATCATTAGATTGGCTATAGGCGCGGCATAATCCGCTCCAAAACCACCATTTTCAACAATCACACATATAGCAATTTGAGGATTCTCACGTGGGGCAAAAGCAATAAAAATGGAATGGTCTTTACCATGCGGGTTTTGAGCTGTTCCAGTTTTTGCGCAAATAGTAATACCAGGTATGCCTGTATGACCGGCTGTTCCACCAGGTACGCACACATTGGCCATTCCAGCAATAACAGTATCAAAATACATTTTATTGACCATGCAGTAATGGCGTTGTGAAAAGGCCGGTGGCACGAAGTGTTTATCGCCAATTGATCGAACTACATGGGGCGTATAGAAATAACCTCTGTTGCCAATAATACATGCCATATTAGCCATTTGCAAAGGCGTTAAGCCAATTTGACCTTGACCAATTGACATAGAAATAACGTTAGATGAGCGCCAATTTTTACCAAATTCTCTTTCAAAATAAGTCGGTTTTTTAACGATACCTTTAGACTCTTCTGGCAAATCTATTCCGGTCAAAACACCAATCCCAAAACTGTTTAAATACTGAGTCCATTTCACATAAGCATCTTGAACGGACGGGTATTTAGGATTGTCTAATATACTTCTGTAAACAAAGCAATAGTATGCATTACAACTTTTTGTAATACTGTTTTTTAAGTCTAATGGAGAACCGTGAGCGTGGCAGCCTACGGTGATTGATCCCATATGGTAGCCACCAGAACATGGGTATTTGGTATCTGGTGTTAAAACCCCTTCTTGCATACCAATTAGCGCTTGTATAGTTTTGAAAGTGGAACCCGGCGGATAAGGCGCTTTCAATGCGCGATTGAACAAGGGTTTACGCGGATCAAGTAACAAAGCTGCAAAGTTCTTATTGCGTCGTTGGCCTACTAATAAATTAGGATCATAATTAGGGCTATTGACTATGCTTAACACTTCACCAGTAGAGGGCTCAATGGCTACAATTGAACCAATTTTATTCGCCAATAACTTCTCACCAAACACTTGTAAATCCAAATCAATGGAAGAAATGATGTTATCTCCCGCAAATGGCAAACTATCAAATTTACCGCCAGCAAAACTTCCTTGTGTTTTACTGAATTTATCAACTAAAACGACCTTTTTACCTTTATGACCCCTTAAGTAAACTTCATAAGATTTTTCAAGTCCAGTAATCCCTTTGGTGTCACCAGGTTTGTAGTATTTATCTTGTTCTAACTGCTTTTCAGTGACCTCACCCATGTAGCCAAGTAAGTGGGCCGCACCATTGATATTGTATCGTCTATCAATCTTTGTCTCAATATAAAAAGCTGGATACTGGTATAAGACTTCTTGTAAGCGGGTATACAAATAAAACGGGAGATTTTTAAATATAACCGATGGTTCACGTGGATTGTATTTAGATGCCTTTTTTAGGCGTTTATTAAACTCATTGGTGTCTAACATCAACTCATGACACAAAGCCACTTTGTCAAAATCCTTTGCCTTTTGAGGCACTACCATTAAGTCATAAACAGCATCGTTGTATACCATCAATTTACCATAGCGATCCACAATTGTGCCTCTAGCAGGATAAATGGTAATGTCGTTTGAACCATAAGCCTGCGCTTTGTAGTAATTACTGGTATCTACTATTTGTAAGAAAAAAAGTCTGACAATGAAAACTAAACCCACTGCCACCAACATGGCCAAGAGCACAAATAGTCTTCTACTTTTATCCATTATTAGTTTCTAGAGGGTTTGTAAATGAGATTTTCGAGTAATAATATGATGGCAAAGGTGATCAGAGAACTGCTAATGGTGGCAGGAATGATGCGGGTAAAAAAGTTATGTCCAAGGCCATTGATCCATAAAAACAGCAAATGGTAAAGCCCAATAAACACTAAGAAATATACCCACTTCCATGAGCTCCCTTTTTTTGAGGTCCAAATTTGATTGTCTTCAATTCTAGCACCAATCGCATTGTCAATGTCTCTTGTTGAGTAATGCCTTACGAATCCGATTAAAGTACTCACTGCGGCGTGTTCGCCCCATGATTGAAAAAACACATCGAATAAAAAGCCTGCAGCAAATGATACAACTATCATCCAACTGTGAGACATAGATGGAGGTAAAAACAAAAGAAACATGATGATCAACTGCGGCTGAAATAAGAAAGCCCAAGTATTGCCAATAAAAATATTATTAAGCAGAAACAACTGAATGATCACAATCAGCACAAATAAAGCCAAGAATCTAAATATCGAAAATATCATGGATGTTCAGTGGTTTTTTTATTCAATTCAGATTCTAATTTTTCAATTTCATGTTTAAACAAATCAATCACGATGTAGACGGTTTGAATTTTACCAAAGTTTACAGAAGATTTAATCTTCGCTTGATAAAAAGTTTCACTTGGTTTGGTCTTTAAACTCTCGATTACACCAATCGGAATGTTTTCAGGAAAGTTCTTTGAATACGGGCTGGTAACAATGTGATAACCCACCTTAAGCGCTTCATATTTATTAATGTTTTCAAGGTTTAAGTAGTTGGGGTCTTTTCCATCCCAAATAACTGTTCCCTTCGTGTCATTCATCTCTTTTATTTTAGGCACAATTTTAAAGCCTTGGGTATTCAAGACTGATACTGCTACCGAATAGTTATCAGATACTTCAACGATGGTGCCTACAACCCCTTCAGGCGAAAACACACCCATACCCTTTTCAATGCCTGAACTTGTTCCTCTATTAAGGGTAATGTAATTGTTCTGACGATTGGTTGAATTAGTAATAACTTGGGCGGGGAAATATTTGTAACGCTGTTTGAAAACGGTATCATGCACTTCAAAAATCTTCTTTGATTCAACCACATAATTGGTTTTCAATTTTCTGCGCAGCTCCAAATTCTCATTGTACAAAGCTTCGTTTTTGGACATTAATCCAAAATAATCAAAGATTGAACTGTTCCACTCGTGAATAGTCATGCTCAGTTTGCGCGTATTAGAATAATAAAACGCTGTCTGATAGACATTGAAACGAATAATAGCAATAAGGCTCAATAACTCAAGCAACAAAAACAACAAAACATGCAACTTGCTTTTGAGGTACTTGAATACGGAATTCATTTATCAAGAATTCATTAAGAATTTGAATTTACCAATATTTTTAAGTGCAATACCAGTGCCTCTAACAACAGCTCTCAAAGGATCCTCTGCAACGTGAACAGGCAATTTGGTTTTAGCTGCTAAACGCTTGTCAAGGCCTCTTAACAAAGCACCTCCACCAGTTAAGTGAATACCAGTTTGATAAATATCAGCCGCGAGTTCAGGTGGTGTATTTTCAAGTGCTTTTAAAATAGCTTCTTCAAGCTTTACAATTGATTTGTCTAATGACAAGGCAATCTCAGAATAGGACACATAAACTTGTTTAGGAATACCTGTCATTAAGTCACGACCATAAACCGCAAAATCTTCTGGCGGATTTTCCAATTCAGTTAACGCTGAGCCAACATGGATTTTAATTTTTTCAGCGGTACGTTCACCACACAACAAGTTGTGCTGGCGTTTCATATATTCTGAAATATCCATATTGAATTCATCTCCGGCAACCCTGATAGATTGGTCACAAACAATACCACCTAAGGCGATAACTGCGATTTCACTGGTACCACCCCCGATATCGATGACCATATTACCCATAGGCTCAGTCACGTCAATACCAATACCAACAGCAGCAGCCATTGGTTCGTGAATCATGTATACTTCTTTCCCTCCTGCTCTGTCAGCACTGTCTTTTACCGCACGTTTTTCAACTTCAGTAATACCAGATGGAATACAAATTACCATTCTCAATTGAGGTGAGAAGGCGCCGCCAGACTTATTGATTTTTTTAATCATGCCACGAATCATGTGTTCTGCGGCTTGGAAGTCTGCGATTACACCATCCTTCAGTGGACGAATGGTTTTAATGTTGTCATTCTCTTTACCATACATCTGCATGGCCTCATGACCAATGGCAATCACCTTACCGGTGCTTCTTTCCATAGCAATAATAGAGGGTTCATCTACTACCACTTGGTCTTTGTGAATGATCAGGGTGTTGGCAGTGCCTAAATCGATTGCCAATTCCTGAGTAAAAAAATTAAACCATCCCATCTTATTGAATTGAAAGTTATTAGTCTTGCAAAATAAAAACAAATTCAACAAACTTCACTTTTTTTTACAACTTTTTTTTAAAATTAAATCCAAGGCAAATTCAAACATGGCATAAATTTTGCTAAATAGAGAATCGAAATGGATACCCAAATAGAATCTCAAATTGTTAAAAGAAAGCCAGGAAGGCCTTCAACAAATGCCTCAAGAAGAAAAGAAATTTTAGAAAAAGCGACGGATTGTTTTATTCAGTTTGGTTTTAATAAAACCACATTAGATGAAATTGGTGAGGCGATTGGATTCAACAAAGCGGCCTTGTACTACTACTTCAAAAACAAAGAAGAATTATTTGTTCAAGTCGTTCATAACCAATTAAGCATTGGTCTTGACAAAGTTAAAAACGACATCAACAATATTCAAATCCCTGAAGAAAAACTCTTAAGTTACTTAAGAACCAGAACAGAATTGTATGCCAATTTGATCCGCTTAACCAGTTTGTCTAATGAAAACATTCTCGACTTAAATTCAACTTTTGAAGAAATTTATCTGCCTTACAAAAAGGGTGAAATCAGTTTTATTAAAAGCATTCTAAATCAAATGAATGCTCAAAAATCTGACAGCGAAATTGAAGCCTTTGCTGAACTGATTTTAGACCTTGTTAACTCAATGGGTTTATCTGCATTCTTAGTTAAGAAAATTAACGTTCACGGCAATGCACTTGAAGCATACAACAACAAGAAAAACACTATAGTGAAATTGATGTTAAAAGCCTTTAAAGCTTAAACCAATTTTAACTTTTTTACCGATATTGCAGACCTCTATGAGAGGTCTGTTTTATTTTATAGGCATTTGCATTTTGTCACTGACTGCTTGTCAGAATAATCCAAGCCCTTTAAAGGGCAAGTCTAAAGCCAAGCCGCATTTAACCATTGTGTGTTTTAATGGGTATGAAATAACAGAGGCCAAGAAATTAGGCCGTGAACTGACCGCCTATTACGGCATAGTAGTAGACAGTATCAAACAAGATAAATTGCCTGCATTTACCTTCTACAAACCACGAAGTCGTTACCTCGCTGACTCCATTCTAAAATATCTCAAAGGCTACACATTAAAGTCCAATTATGTATTGGGTTTATGCCATGTTGATATAGGCCATCAAAGGGGCAAGATTAAAGATTATGGCATATTCGGATTAGGCTATGAACCAGGTTTATGTGCAGTTGCATCTGATTGTAGAATCAAAAAATCAAAACAAGTAAGAAATTATGCCACAGCATTCCTTTGTATGAACAACGTAGTAAGGCACGAATTGGGGCACAACTTCGGACTACCCCATTGCACAAATAAAAAGTGTTTACTTTCTGCCGCAGATGGCAGCATTAGCAACATCATTATGGGCTATAAAACATTGTGTCAAAAATGCCATGACACCATTTACTGAGCTTCTGCTATACCAAAATACTAAGCATAACCTCAGCAATGCGTTCAGTGCTTTTACCATCCCACAATGGCGGTATTAGACCTTTTTTGAATTGCTCTGAGACGATTGCATCCATATAATGTTGGAGATCCTTAACTGTATATGGCACTAAAACATTACTTCCAATATCAATGGTGCTTGGTCTTTCTGTATTGTTGCGCAAGGTTAAACAAGGCACTTGTCTGAAGGTGGTTTCCTCTTGGATACCTCCACTGTCTGTCACTACAAATTTGCAATGTGCGGTTAATTTCTGAAAGGCAAAATAATCTAATGGTTCAGTAAATTTCAAACCATCTAAATGTTCAATTGAAGCCCACAAATCGAATTGTTTAAGCCTACTAACTGTTCTTGGGTGAATTGGAAACACCAATTGATACTGTTGACAGATCAAATGGATCATGTCAATCAGCACCATTAAGCCTTCTTTGGTATCCACATTTGAAGGTCTATGCATGGTCATTAAGACATACTTTTGAGCCTCAAGTCCAAGGGTTTCTAGTATAGGACTTTGCTCTACTTCACTTTGAAATTCCAACAAACTATCAATCATAGTATTGCCTACAAAAAATACTTTGTCTGAAGATTTACCCTCTGCTTTTAAGTGGTCTATTCCGCTCTGTTCTGTCACAAAATAATAATCTGAAATTTCATCGGTTAGCAAGCGGTTAATCTCCTCTGGCATGGTTCTATCAAAACTTCTTAAACCACTTTCCAAATGTGCTACTTTTATGCCCATTTTATTGCCTGTAAGCGCTGCAGCAAATGTGCTGTTAACATCTCCTACAACCACTAACAAATCAGGCTGATAACTGGCACAAACTTGCTCTAAGCCCAGCATCACTTGGGCCATTTGATGGTTTGGGGTCCCTTGACCAATGTTCAACATAAAGTCTGGTCTTAAGTCAAACTGATCAAAAAACACTTGACTCATTTTCTCATCAAAATGTTGTCCTGTATGAACAAACTTAACGTCTAAACTTGGGTAATTAGCAATGACTTTTTTAAAGCGTGTTACTTTGATGAAATTAGGCCTAGTGCCAACAACAATGAGGATTTTTTTCAAAATATTATCTGCGATTAAGTCTTGCGAAATTAAGATAAATCTA
>JAURIG010000029.1 GCA_030832905.1 Bacteroidota bacterium | reverse complement strand
TTAATGCAAGTAAGCTTCAAGCCTACTAACTTAACTTATGCTAAATATGAGTGGTTCTTTGGTGAAGGTGGTACTTCTACTCAAACTCAACCTGTTTACCAATACTTATACACTGGTAACTTCAATGTTACACTTAAAGCTACCAACGCTGCTGGTTGTGCTACTTCTATCACTAAACGTGCTAGTGCTACAACTAACATCAACAGCTTTAACAACAACAACGCTATCAGCATTTACCCTAACCCTAACAACGGTAAATTCACTGTCAATAACCCTGAAGCTAACACCATCAATATTGATGTATTCAATGTACTAGGTGAAAAAGTTTACAGCAAAATCTCTAACGAGGCTAACACTGTTGTAGAATTAAACAACCACGCTAAAGGGGTTTACTTAGTAAAAGTAACTTCTAACGGTAGCACTACTACCACTAAAATTACTGTTGCTAACTAATTTTTAGCAAACACTTTTTCAAAACCCTTCTCATTTTGAGAAGGGTTTTTTTATGGTATTATATTTGAAACAATTACAATATGAAAATCTTTTTAACTTGTATTGCTTTTATAATTTTCTGGTCATTATCTGCTCAAAACAGTGACTTTAAAATCATCAAAGCAAGCAAACAAATGCAGTACGGAGGGGTTGTAGGCAGTCCAGTAATTAGCTATTACGAAGTCAGTTTTAAAGCCAAAAGGAAACTCACCATAAGTATTGATAGTGCCTGGGCGGAAGGTAAAAAAGACCAAGCCTATATCCAATTAGACAGTTCACAAATTGGGGTAAAAAAAACCGTCAAAAAAGGACAGATACTAACTATTGCAGTGGCCATAAAAAGTGAAAGCAGCAGTTTGGGCGGATTAGATCAAACAGCAACCCAACCGGGAAGTCCAAGCAGTTCATCACCTTGTAAAGCCCCTTCTAAAATTTGTATACCCTATTCAGGTGGAAAATCTAAAATGCTATCTTTCAATAATTTAACCGTATTACAAGCCCAATTTGGGCAATAAATCACAGCATCAAAGCGGAAATGAAAAATTTTAGACATAATGTTTGTATTTCCAATAATTTCAATTAATTTTGCAGTCCAAATTTTTTAAAGCATGTACGCTATAGTTGAGATTGCAGGAAAACAATTTAAAGTTGAGCAAAACAAATATATTTACACTCACCGCTTAAACGGTGATGCTGGTTCAGCTATCACTTTTGACAAAGTGATGTTGATTGACAACAGCGGTAAAATCTCTGTAGGATTGCCTAACATCAAAGGTGCTTCAGTTACAGGTAAAGTAATGGAACACTTAAGAGATGAGAAGGTAATTGTTTTCAAGAAGAAACGCAGAAAAGGTTACAAAAGAAAAAATGGCCACAGACAATACTTGTCTAAGGTTTTAATCGAATCTATTAACGCATAATACAAAATAAGCAATGGCACATAAGAAAGGCGCGGGTAGTTCCAAGAACGGACGTGAGTCGCACAGTAAGAGATTAGGTGTTAAAATCTATGGTGGTCAAACCATCAAAGCTGGCAACATCATTGTACGCCAAAGAGGCACTAAACATCATCCATCTGATAACGTAGGCATGGGTAAGGATCACACCTTATTTGCACTTACTGATGGTATTGTTAAATTTTCAAAAGCTAAAAACAACAGATCATTCGTTTCAGTTTTAAAAGCTGAAGCATAATCCCAATAACAGATATGCATTTATCATCACAAGAGAAAAAAGATATTTTCAAAAAGTTTGGTGGTTCTGAAGCCAACACTGGTTCAACAGAGGCTCAAATCGCTATGTTTACTGAAAGAATCAATTACATCACTGGTCACTTGAAACAAAATCCTAAAGATTTCGCTTCTGAATTGAGCTTGGTGAAATTGGTAGGTAAGAGACGTTCTTTATTAGACTACTTGTCTAAGCAAGACATCTTCAAATACCGTGACCTAATCAAAGTATTAGGCATTAGAAAGTAAGCTACTCACTTTTTGTTCATTTTATTAAAAAAGCCCCCGATTTTCGAGGGCTTTTTTTGCTTTTTGAAAAGCATAGAACTCAATAAAACCGTAAGAAATTATATAAACAATGACAAATAAACCACAAGGATATCGCAGCTCAATTGATATGGGCAACGGCAAAAGTATCCAAATCGAAACCGGCATTTTAGCCAAACAAGCAGACGGCAGTGTTGTATTAAAGTATGGAGAAACCATGATACTTGCAACAGTCGTTTCAAACAAAGAAGCCAAAGAAAACGTTGACTTCCTTCCCCTTTCAGTAGATTACCAAGAAAAATTCGCCTCTGTAGGTAGAATCCCTGGTAGTTTCCACAGAAGAGAAGCTAAGTTAACGGACTATGAAGTATTGATTTCAAGAATCGTAGACAGAGCGCTTAGACCATTATTCCCTAATGATTACCACGCAGACACTCAAGTAATGTTAACTTTGATCAGCAGTGATAAAAACTTCCCACCAGATTGCTTAGTAGGCTTAGCCGCCTCTTCTGCCTTAATGGTAAGTGATATCCCTTTTTTAGGTCCTATTTCAGAAGTAAGAGTTGCTAAGATCAATGACCAATTGGTCATTAACCCTACAGAATCTGAATTGGTAAACGCTAGCATGGAATTAATCGTTTCTGGTACAGAACACGACATCAACATGGTGGAAGGTGAATGCAGCGAAGTAAGTGAAGCAGATATGCTTGAAGCCTTAAAATATGCACACGAAGCCATCAAAAAGCAATGTAAAATGCAATGGGAACTTTGTGAGCAAATGGGAGGTCGTAAACCAAGCAGAACCTACTGCCACGAAAAAAATGACGAAACCCTTAAGCAACACATTTGGGACAGCACCTACAACAAAGTATACGCTGTAGCTAAAAGCGGTGCCCCTAA
The DNA here is from genome assembly GCA_030832905.1 of Bacteroidota bacterium. Taxonomy (GTDB): domain Bacteria; phylum Bacteroidota; class Bacteroidia; order NS11-12g; family UBA955; genus JABMMZ01. The sequence continues at coordinate 15,353 of JAURIG010000029.1, read as the reverse complement.
ATCTGAACGTTCAGCGCAATTCAAAGCCATTGTAGAAGAATACATGGCCAATATGAGCCCTGAAGAATTAGCTGAGAAATCATTCTTGGTTAAGAAATATTACCACGATGTAGAGAAAGAAGCCATGAGAAAAATGATTCTAGATGAAAGCATTCGTTTGGATGGCCGTAAACTAGATGAGGTAAGACCAATTTGGACTGAAGTAGGCTACTTGCCTGCTGCCCACGGTTCTGCAGTCTTCTCAAGAGGTGAAACCCAATCATTAACCACTGTAACTTTAGGTGGTAAATTAGATGAACAATTACTTGATGCCCCAATGTTACATGGCTACAGCCGTTTAATGTTGCACTACAACTTCCCTGGTTATTCTACAGGTGAAGTAAGACCTAACAGAGGTCCGGGCCGTAGAGAAATTGGTCATGGTAACTTAGCCTTAAGAGGTTTAAAGAAAGCCTTCCCTAGCGACGAAGAAAATCCATATGTTATCCGTATTGTAAGTGATATCTTAGAATCTAACGGTTCTAGCTCAATGGCAACAGTTTGTGCTGGTAGCTTGGCCTTAATGGATGCTGGTATTAAATTAAAAGGCGGTGTGAGTGGTGTGGCCATGGGTTTAATCAGCGATGAAAAAACTGGTCAATACAAAATCTTAACTGACATCCTTGGTGACGAAGACCACTTAGGTGATATGGACTTTAAAGTAGTTGGTACTGCTAAAGGTATTACCGCATGCCAAATGGACATTAAAATCAATGGCTTAAAATGGGAAATGGTATTTGAGGCTTTAGAACAAGCACGCAAAGGCCGTGCTCACATTCTAAACGAAATGAACCAAACCCTAAGTCAAGCAAACAATGACTACAAACCACATGCGCCTAGAATCGAACGCATCATGATTGAAAAAGATCAGATCGGTGCCGTTATCGGACCTGGAGGTAAAGTGATTCAAGGTATTCAAAAAGAAACCAATACAACCATCTCAATCACAGAAGTGGACAATCATGGTATCGTTGAAATCTTATCTGAAAATGCAGACAACATGAATGCTGCAATGAAAATCATCAAAGGCATTGTAGCTGTTCCTGAAGTAGGTCAAGTATACGAAGGCAAAGTGAGAAGCATTGTAGAATTTGGTGCCTTCATAGAAATCCTTCCTGGCAAAGACGGTTTATTGCACATCAGTGAAATCGACTGGAAACGCATCCCTAAAATGGATGGTGTGTTTAAAGAAGGTGAAATGGTAAAAGTGAAGTTGATCGAAATCGACAAAAAGACCGGCAAACTTAGACTTTCAAGAAAAGCTTTGATGCCGAAACCAGAACAAGATGAGCAACAAGCTCAACAATCATAATCCAATTAAAACCCCGATCAAACATCGGGGTTTTTTTATGACCTGTTGAATAGTATCCACAAACAAATCGATAATTATGGTTAAGTTTGTATCTGCTTTGAATAAGGTCATTATTTTTTCAGCCCCTTCTGGCAGTGGTAAAACCACTGTGGTGAACCACTTATTGTCGGTCATGCCGGAATTAGGATTTTCAATTTCTGCAACCACTAGAAAGCCAAGAGCCAACGAAGTACATGGCAGAGAATATTATTTTTTAGAGCAAGCTGAATTTGACCAAAAAGTACAAGACAATGCCTTCCTTGAATACGAACAAGTATACAACGGCATTTTTTATGGCACTTTAAGAACTGAAGTTGAGCGTTTATGGCAAGCTGGTAAAACCGTTATTTTCGATGTAGATGTGGCAGGCGGACTAAAAATCAAATCGCAATTTAAAGAACAAGCTTTAGCCATTTTCCTAAGACCACCAAGCATTGAGGTGTTAATGGAACGCCTAAAGAAAAGAAGCACAGAAGTTGAACACCAGCTGCAAATGCGAATTGACAAAGCCAATTATGAACTTCAATACGAAGCGCAATACGATGTGGTTTTAGTGAATGACCAATTAGACAAAACCCTTGTTGAAGCAGAACAAATGGTTAGGACTTTTATTCAGCAAGCATGAAAACAGCTTTGTTTTTTGGTTCTTTTAACCCCATTCATGTTGGGCACCTAAGCATTGCGCAGTACATTGTCAATAACACCCCTTATAAACACATCAAGTTTATTGTTTCGCCTCATAATCCTCTAAAATCTAAAGACGAATTATTGGATGTTGGTTTGAGATTGGACATGGTCAAACTAAGTATTGCGGACAATCCAAATTTCGAAGTCAGCGACATCGAACTCAGCTTACCTACCCCATCCTTAACATATCAAACAATAATTGCTCTAGGGGCTCATAAACAACCTGAAAAACACCCATTGATTATGGGCAGCGATAGCTTAACGTCATTACCGCAATGGCAAAACGTAGAACAACTACTTTTGCACCCCATTTTGGTATACAAACGCCAAGCAGCTTTTGTTAATCCTTTCCCTAATCACCCTAATATTCAATTATTACCCTCACCAATCCTTGATATTTCCTCAACTCAAATCAGGCAATTGATCAAAGAGCGAAAAGAAGTGAAATACTTGGTGAGAGATGAAATCATCAATCTCTTAAAATTGTATTAAGTTTGTACTATGTCATTGGATTTTAAAATCAAAACTGTAGCAGAATATGCCGCTGAAGGCAAAACCCCGGAAATATTATTCTATGTAGGTTGTGCTGGAAGCTTTGATGAAAGAGCTCAAAAAATCACTAAGGCTTTTGCTAAAATATTGCACCATTGTCAAATTGATTTTGCCATTTTAGGCAATGAAGAAGGTTGCACGGGTGACCCTGCCAAGCGCGCTGGCAATGAATTTTTATTCCAAATGTTGGCCATGAACAACATTGCACTGCTCAATGGTTATGGCATTAAACACATTGTAACCACTTGCCCTCATTGTTACAATACCCTTAAAAACGAATACCCTTCATTAGGTGGTCATTACGATGTGATTCACCATACCCAATTGCTTCAAGAGTTAATCAACAAAGGCCAATTGAAGTTTGAAGGTGGCGCCTTTAAAGGCAAAAAAATCACCTACCACGACAGTTGTTATTTAGGCCGTGCCAATAATGAATATACTGCGCCAAGATCAGTTTTAGAGAGCCTAGACGCTGAATTGGTTGAAATGAAACGCTGCAAAAGCAATGGGTTTTGTTGTGGTGCCGGCGGTGCTCAAATGTTTAAAGAAGCTGAAAAAGGCCTTAAAGAAATCAATATTGAAAGAGCTGAAGAAGCTGTTGCTACCAATGCCAATATCATTGCAGCCAATTGCCCATTTTGTATGACTATGCTCAGAGATGGCGTTAAACACCAAAACAAAGAAGCAGAAGTTGAAGTATTGGATTTAGCTGAGCTAGTGGCTCAAGCAAAAGATTTGTAAGCTGAGTTTATTTTTGGTTATCGCGCCATTCGTATACCCATTGGCTTTGGATCATTTCCAAATGCCCTTCATTGCACTCTTCGCGTTGGCCTTTAAAGTGCGGAATTTCTAATACCCACTCAAGCAATTCTGTAAAACGAATGCGGTATATTTTGGCTTCGCCGAACTCATCGCCAAAACGCTCATATAAAGCCATAGCAATGTCTTCATAATCTTTCCAGTATATTGGTAGTTCAAAACTCATATTAGTGACCTATAATTAAACTTTGATCGGGAATGGTAATGATGATGTCTGCCTCTTTTTGCAAGACACATTGACAAGCCAATCGCGAATTGAATTTTGGATTGCGTGCGCGATCCACAAAATCTTCCTCTTTATCAGTCATATCAGAAAAGGCATCCATGCCTTGTTCAATGTAAATATGACAGGTGCTACAAGCACATACAGCACCGCAATTGTGGTGTAAATCCACCTGGCTATCAAGGGCTACATCGAGCACCATTTCGCCAGCTTGAACCTCCACCGTAATGGCTGCTTTGTTTTTTTCTTCAAATTGAAAGGTTATAGAGCCCATAAAGAATGATACAATTAAATGGTCAATTGGTTTGTTTTAGTAGATAGAAGATTTTCTTTCTTGAACAGTAGCGTCTTCAAGGTATTCATCATAAGAACAGTGTTTATCTATCATACCTTTAGGTCCAATTTCTATGATTCTATTGGCAACAGTATTGATGAACTCATGGTCATGAGAATGGAAAATTAAAATGCCTTTGTAATCAATAAAGCTGTTGTTAAGCGATTGTATGCTCTCCAAATCAAGGTGATTGGTTGGCTCATCTGCAATAATCAGATTTGGGCTTTCCAACATGGTTTTACTCATCATACATCTCACCTTCTCTCCTCCACTTAATACTTTAGCTTTCTTCAAACTCTCCTCACCACTGAACAACATTTTACCTAAAAAGCCTCTTACATAGGTTTCGTCTTTTTCTTTAGAGAATTGTCTGAGCCAATCGACCAAACTTAAATCAACCCCTTCAAAAAAGGCTGAGTTATCGTTAGGAATATAAGAGCGTTTAATGGTAACCCCCCAATCAGCAGAACCAGTTTTAGGAGACTCTTCACCATGAATACACTGAAAGAACTTAGTAATCGCTAATGGATTTCTTGATAGAATAGCCACTTTCTCACCCTTATTAACGGTGATATTGATGTCTTTGAACAGCGGCTTGCCTTCAAGTTCATAGGATAAATTTTGAATGCTAACGACTTGGTCTCCAGCTTCACGCTCTTGAATGAAAAATATACCAGGGTATTTTCTGGTTGAAGGTTTGATCTCTTCAATGTTTAATTTTTCAATCATTTTACGACGGCTTGTAGCTTGTTTGCTCTTAGCCACGTTAGCGCTGAACCTTTGGATAAAGTCCATCAACTCTTTCTTCTTCTCTTCTGATTTCTTGTTTTGATCTTGACGTTGTTTCAAGGCCAATTGACTACTTTGGTACCAGAAAGTATAGTTACCAGAATAGGTCGTAATTTTATTGAAATCAATATCTGCCACATGGGTACAAACAGAATCTAAGAAGTGACGGTCGTGAGATACCACTAAAACAGTGTTTTCAAAATTGGCTAAGAAATTTTCAAGCCAAGCAATGGTTTCAACGTCCAAGTCATTCGTAGGTTCGTCCATTAACAAAATGTCTGGATTGCCAAACAAGGCTTGCGCTAACAACACCCTTACCTTTTGATTGTTACTCAATTCATGCATGGTTTTAAAATGCATTTCTTCAGTAATCCCCAAACCACTTAGCAATGAAGCGGCATCCGAATCGGCATTCCAGCCTTCAAGTTCAGCAAATTTTTCTTCCAATTCACTGGCCTTAATACCGTCCTCATCAGTAAAATCTTCTTTGGCATAAATGGCTTCTTTTTCTTTGATGATTTGATAAAGCACTTTATTGCCCATGATCACCGTTTCTAAAACTTGAAACTCATCAAATTCAAAGTGATTTTGCTTGAGCACGCTCATACGCTTGCCCTTTTCAATTTCAACTTGACCGGTCGTAGGTTCAATTTCGCCAGAAAGAATTTTTAAAAAGGTAGATTTACCGGCACCATTGGCACCAATCACACCATAACAATTCCCTGGAATGAATTTAACATTCACCTCATCAAATAGGACACGCTTACCGTACCTTAAAGAAACATTTGAAACACTAATCATAATTTTTTGGGGAGCGCAAAGATAACCATTTTATTGGGTTTTTGGCAGTCTTTGCACTGAGTTTTTAAGGATTAAGTGGCACATCTGCACCAAGGCTGATGTCTGCCCATGCATCAAAATCTTTATTGAGCATTTCTACTTTAGCGCGGCCATTGACCATAGCGCCATTTCCGAGCATCAAATACAATGGAGCTGACTCCGACTCGTAAGCCATAATAATGGCTTCTGCAGCCTTTTCAGGATCACCTGGTTGTTTTCCAGAACGACTGCGTATGGCTTCAGTATTAGCGCCGGCTGTAGTTGCATAGTCTGCAATTTTCACTGGAGTTTCGAAAGCTGAACGACCGGCCCAATCTGTTCTAAAGCCACTCGGACATACAATAGTAACTTGTATACCTAGTCCATTAACTTCTTTCGCTAAAGCCTCAGAATAACCAGCTACAGCAAATTTACTTGCATTGTAAAATGACACGGCAGGGAAACCCATCAAGCCCGCAATAGATGAAATATTAATGACATGCCCTTTTCGTTGTTGACGCATATAAGGCAATACCAAACTAGTGAGTTGAGTCAAACCAAAAAAATTGATTTCAAACATTTTTCTGACAATAGACATATCGGCCTCTTCAGCAGAGGAGAAATAACCTATACCGGCATTGTTGACCAAAACATCGATGCGACCAAAAGCTTTGTGAGCATCGTCCACACATGCTGCAAACATTTCAGGTTTTTCTAAATCCAAAAGCACAGCAGCAGCACTTTGAGGATAAAGCTTTTGAATGGCTTGTACATCTTCTATATGCCTAGCCGTCATTACCACTTTATACCCTTTAGCAAGCGCTTTCAACGCTAAGCTTTTTCCAAAACCAGTTGAACAACCGGTTATAAACCATACTTGATCTTGCATTATTGGGCTTTGATTTGACATGGGGTTAATCCGTTTTCAAGTGGCACTGAAGTCGCCGTAATGGCCTTAAAGCCACCGTCAACTTCTTTAAAATCATGAATACCTCTAGCTTTTAAAATGGATGCTGCAATCATACTTCTATAGCCCCCTTGACAGTGCAATAAAAAAGTCGTTTTGGGCAACTCATGCATCCAATCATTTAAGTATGCTAAAGATTTATTCTGAGCATTGACAACGTGTTCAGAAGCAAACTCTGCCTCTTTTCTAACATCAATAACTGGTAGATGTTGATTGGTATACTCTGAAGCAAATTGTTCAGGCGAAATTCTATCAACTGAATCAATGGCTTTATTGGCAGTTGTCCAAGATGACATGCCTCCATTTAAATAGCCAAGTACATGGTCAAATCCTACTCTTGACAATCTGGTAATGGCTTCAGTTTCCATACCTTGATCTACCACCAAAACAAGGTTTTGATGAACGTCCACTATCATTGCCCCTACCCATGGCGCAAAGTCGCCTTTCAAGCCGATATTGATGGCACCAGGAATATGTCCTTTAGCAAAGTCTGCTGCAGAGCGCACATCTAAAACCAATGCGTTTGCTGATTTAACTACCGTTTCCAAAGCATCAGGGCTGAGGGCTTGCATGCCTCTTGCCATTACTTCGTCGAAACTGTTGTAGCCTTTTTTATTCATGGCAACGTTCATTCCGAAATAACCCGGAGGTGGAGTTAATCCATCGGTAACAGCCGCGATAAAGGCGGCTTTGTCAGGTTGATTTAAAGCATAATTCATTTGCTTTTGGTTGCCTAAAGTGTCTTGGGTTTCTTTCATCATGTTTTTGCCACATGCGCTTCCAGCTCCATGCGCAGGATACACCATCACATGATTAGGCAAAGGCATGATTTTATGCATTAAACTGTCGTACAACATGCCCGCCAAATCTTCTTGCGTCATATCAGCTGCTTTTTGAGCCAAATCAGGTCTACCAACATCGCCTAAGAATAAAGTATCGCCACTGAACAAAGCTTGTGCTTCGCCATTTGCATCCTTCAATAAATAACATGAACTCTCTAATGTATGACCAGGAGTATGCAACAAGGTAATGCTGATATTGCCTATTGCAAACACCTCTTGATCCGCGGCAATATGCGCCTCGAATGCAGGTTCAGCTTTAGGCCCAAACACGATAGGCGCATTGGTTTTATTGGCCAAATCTATATGCCCTGAAACAAAATCAGCATGAAAATGGGTTTCAAAAATGTATTTGATTTTAGCACCGCGTTGCTCTGCTTTTTGAATGTAGGGCAACACTTCTCTTAGTGGATCTATAATAGCCGCCTCGCCATTACTTTCAATATAATAAGCGCCTTGAGCCAAACATCCAGTATAAATCTGTTCGATGTACATAGCTGCAAAGTTAATGGATTTAGGCCTTTTAAAACAGACTGAATCTGTATACTGCTATAAAGAATTTATATAGATGGAAAGGCTTGATGCCATGCAATGATTCCACCCCTTAAATTGTACAAACGAGCAAAACCTAGAGCGGCCATTTTTTCACAGGCATAAACACTTCTTACCCCACTTCTGCAGTATATTAAATACGTTTTTTCAGGGTCTAAATCTTCAATTTTTTGATCAAAATCTGATTCGTGAATATCAAATTGTGTGAGGGCTCCTGGGATAATTCCCATGTCAGTTTCAGAGGCAGTTCTTACATCTAAAATCAAAACATCATCAGACATCATGACTTTAAATTCTTCTGGATTTAAATGTTGGTACTTTTCCATTTTTTAACGGAGCAAATAAAATACTTCTCGTTCAGAAAAAATAAACATTTGTCCGGAATTCATATAACTGTAATTTACTAAGACAACAAAATAAGCGTCTTGTGCTGGCAATCCCATATAATCACCATTCCATCCTGGGGCATTTAAATCACCAACATAAATCAATTCTCCCCATCGGTTAAAGATCTTATAATCCATACTCAACAAATCAATGCCAATAGGTTTGTAAAGCCCATTGAATGGATCATCATTTGGCGTAAAGGCAGTTGGAATCCATAGTCTGCAATTGTGATCGCGGTAATCTACTTGAATCGTATCAGACGCAGACCCACAAATATTAGTGGCTGTTACCCAATATTTGCCGGCTTGGCTCACTCTATAGGTTTCATTCACATTACCATCTTGCCAGAAATAGGTTGAGTTCCAGTTCTTGGCCTTAAGCAGTATACTCTCTGTTTGACACAACAAGGTATCGTTGCCTAGTTTGACTACCGGCATTGGATAAATCATTGTAGCTTGTTGACTAGAAGATTTACATTGATTGACTGTAACGGTGTATTTAACTGTATCGGCAAACAATTGTTTTGGATACAAATAATTACCAACCACATTGATCCCTGAGAATACCCCTCCAGGCACAACAGGTGTTAATAATACTGGTGGTTCATTATTACAATAAAAAGGTTTCAAAGTATTGAATTGCGGGTTAGGCATAGGTTTGACCCTTACCAATTTAAGTATAGTATCGGAACAAAGTGTGTTAGAGGTTGCTACATATTGTATGCTGTGCCACCCTGTAGTTGTAAAAGACTTAATCAGCAAAGAATCTATGGTATTGAATTGGGTATCAACCCACCATTGATGCTTGCGTATACCATTCCAATCAGTAGCTGTTGAGCGCATAACAAATCGATTACCCACCAAACATTGTGAAGTATCATTGATCGAAAAATCAGCCTTTGGTTTAGCATAAATCGTCACCACTGATTGAGTTGTATCTCTACATAAACTATCGCTGGTTTCGATTAATTTAACCGGCAATAACCCAATTTGATTGAATCGATAATTAACCACATTCCAAGTATTAAATATTTGACCGTTCAATTGCCATTGATGGGTTTTTAAACTGCCTTTTTGTATCCATGAAGCATTGGTAAAATCAAAGCTTTGAGCGTTGACACATTGGTCGGTATCATTCAAACTGAATCGCGCTCTTGGCATAGGATTAACAAACATGGTCGCCTTAAAAGAATCTTGGCAATTATAAACTGATCTGGCTGTAAGCATTACCTTATAATTGCCATAAAACAGATAAGTATGGGTTGGTGCTTTGAGGCGACTAGTATCGCCATCGCCAAATGACCAATCATAAGCCATTTGTGTGCTATCAATGGTAGACAAATTACTAAACACAAACTGATTGCCTTTAACACATTGACCAGCGTCATTCACTTTGAAATTTGCTACAGGATCCGGATGAACTAGTACTCCTTGTTCAAAACTATCTACACAATCATAATTACTGCTAACCCACAATCGAATTTTGAAATCACCATGTTTGGCAAATTTGTGGCTAATAGACGTATCCGTACTAACAAAACCATCGCTAATGCGCCATACAAAACGCATGAAGCCATGTGGCACAGTAGCTCGATTAAGCGCATCAAATTGATTGATTTTCAAACATTGTCCGAGTTGATTCACTGTGAAATAAGACTTAGGGCTTGGTTGTACAAAGACCAAACGCTCAAGCGTATCAGTGCATAGTTTATCAGAAACAGTTACCAATTGAATAATCGGCGTATCTGCGGCATTAAATGATTTAGTTATCACAATACCAGAATCTCTGAAGGTTTGAGCCAAGTACCATTTATGCATCAAAGTACCATAAGCGATTGTGGATTTTGCCGTGAATACAAAAGCATTATTTTGAGCACATTGAACGGAATCATTGATCGTGAATTTGGCTTTTGGCATCGGATGAACCGTTAATGTTTGGTACATGGTATCAAAGCATGCTTTATCACTCTTAACGATATATCGCAATAGTTTACTGCCATGAGAACCAAAGCTGATTGTTCTGTCTTTTAAGCCAGTGGCATTAAGGCCTGAAGTATCCCAGTAATAAGAGACAATACTACCTTGTTGTATGGTAGAATTTCCATTTAAGATAAACTGGTTAAACCTCAAGCATTGGTCGCTGTCATTCACCAACAATTTAGCTTTAGGTTGATGATAAACCACATTGGTTTTACTAATACTATCTCTACAGCCAAAATTAGAAATGGCTTTTAGTTGAATGGCATATACGCCTGGAAGCGTATACACATGTTGAGCATTGAAGGTATTGGTAGTATTACCATCTCCAAACAACCATTGATAAGTCATACTACCCTGTTTGATCTTGCTCAAATTACTCATAATGAACCTCTGAACTGGCAAACATTGGTCCGTATCATTGATTAAGAAATTAGGCTTTGGCACAGAATACGTTTCTACAAATAACAATGCCGTATCGGCACAGTTCTGATCACTGATCGCAATCAAACGGTTTCTAAAGACGGTATCTTTGACAAAATAATGTGAAGCTACCTTGCTTGTGTCATTCGTATTATCACTCCAAGTCCATAAACGTTTTAGACTGCCGTATGCAATTTTACTTTCATCAGTGAAAACAAAATTTTGAGTATTAAAACATTGAGTACTATCGTTGATACTAAACAAGGCTTTAGGCATAGGATGTACCACAACATTATGCCTTACAGTATCTTTACAATTACGCACTGAGTTTACAATTAATCGCACTGAATAAGTGCCCTGATTCGAATAGCGCATTTGGGTATCTTTTTGAATGGCATTGTAGCCATTGCCAAAAGACCATTGGTAGCTCAGATTGCCATCTTTTGCAAATGACGCATTGCTAAATTTAAACAAATTGGATCTTAAACATTGCTTGGCTGAATCGATGTTAAAGGCAGCAATTGGCATCGGCCATACATAGGCTTTTTTACGGACTGAGTCTAAACAACCAGCATTGGACACCAACTTCAATTGTACTGTATAGCTTGAATCTTTTGGCCACTGTACTCTGAAGGTATCTTTACCCATAAGTTGTTTTACCATACTCGTCCAATACGTAGTATAAACACCTTGTGGAATTGTAGAGGTATTAATGGCCGTCATATTATTGGATCTGAAACATGAAGTCGAATCGAGCCATTTAAAATTGGCCACCGGCATACTAAATACTTGTAGGGCTTTTGATGAAGTATCTTTACACCCAAAGTTAGATTGAACAATTAAACTGCAGGTATACACGCCAAATGCTGCATAGCTATGAGAAGGATCTTTTAAACTGCTGTTTGAAGCATCGCCAAACAACCAGTTGTAAGACATACTCCCATGGTGAATACTGGATTGATTAGTAAAATTAAACTTATTCGCTTTCAAACATTGCTTGAGGGTATCAATCACAAATACACTTTTTGGCATAGGATGCACCACTAAAATTTGCTTAGCGGTGTCTTTGCAGCCCTTGTTACTGAATGCAATTAATGTAAGTTTAAAGGTATCAAAAGTATTGTAATGATGAGAAGTAATAGGTAGTATAGAAGTATCTCCATCTCCAAATTGCCATATCGTACTTAAGGTATAAGGCGATAAGATTTTAGATGAGTCTTTATAGGCAAACAGATTGGATCTGAAACACTGCTCTGTAACATGCTTAGCGATCAAAGCTTCTGGTTTAGGATGAATGGTCACAAGCCCATAACTGGTATCCCAACAGGCAACTGAATTTTGCACCCTTAAACTAATTGGATGGGCGCCTACTGTTGTATACTTATACTTGAATTGCTTAAGGGCTTTGGTTATACCAGGATCCAAGGTCCAAATTCTTGAGGCAATAGAAGTATCAATTGTAGAGACATCGTTAAAGGCAATTGAATCTGCTGTGTTGATACATTTTTCTATTGCACTGATTTGCAAAATAGACTTAGGCGAAGGCCTAACATTCACAAATTTAGTGATGGTATCATAACAGAAATTATTGGAACGCGTAATGAGTTTTATGCTGTAAGTATTCACAGATGGAAAACTATGCACCACATTGGCTTTGGTTGAAACATACCCATCAGACAATCGCCATTCATAAGCCGTAATAGTACCTGAATACATCGTTGAAGTATTGCTTAAAACAAAACGATTTTGATTCAAACATTGACTTGAACTATTGATATTAAAATCTGCAGTTGGATTGGCAAATATTTGCACCTGTTTACTCACTGAATCCGTACAACCTTGAACGGTAGTGGTTTTTAATTTCACTGTGTATTTGCCAGTGTCTGCGTATACTTTAACAAAGCCATTGGATTGTAGCACACTGCCATCACCCATGGTCCAAACATTGCTTTGAACCGCTTGTTTTGAACTACCAGTATTTGAGAAATTCATACTGCTCAAATGACAAACATTGACAGCTGTAAAATTGGGTTTAGGTTTGGCCCATACCCTCACTTGTTTGGTCACATCATCAATACAACCTGAACGGTTTCTGACAGTTAACCTGACTAAATAATATACTGAGTCTTTAGGGTATACATAATTTGGATTTTTGGTAGAACTACCTGCCCCATTTCCAAAATTCCAGGTATAGTTGGTAATGATATCGTTAAACGATTTTGAGATGTCTCTAAAGTTAGTGGCCTTCCCTTGACACACCTCATTAAAAGTAAAATCAGCCTCGGGGAAAGGATAAACGAAAATATCTCTTATCACAGAATCTACACAACCATAGGGACTATAAGCCCTTAATACTATAGTGTATTTGCCAGAATCAGCATATTGATGGACAGGATTGGTAAGATTACTGCTACTGCCATCGCCAAAACTCCACACATATTGAACAATATTCCCAGTAGTTAAAGCAGACGTATTGGTAAAGGTGGTGGTATAGTTAGCACAGTTAGTAGAATGGGTAAAGTTTGGCCTTGGCAATTCATACACTTCAATTTTAGGCGAATATTTCACCAGTGGATTCACCACAAAGGTATCTGCACAGGTTACAGTAATCCCATTGTTCAAGAAAGTATTGCGCGCAATTAACTGAGGTCTAAAAATGCCATAATTAGCATACGTAAAGGCAATATTAGCGTAGGAGTTGGTGATGGTTGTATTGTTACCCGGATTCTTATACAACCAAGTATAGCTGTTGGCATTTAAACTGTTATTTTTAAACGTGACTGTTAAAGGCATGCAACCAACAGTATCTGAAACCATTTCAAAACCAGCTTCAGGGCCATTGATGAAGAATGAATCTTTCTTGGTGTCTTTACAACCAAGGGTATTGGTAACTTGCAATTCAACATCGTGCCATCCGCGCTTAAAAAACTTAAAAGGATTTTTCAATAAACTAGAACTTGAGGCCTGATCAAAATACCAAGTATGGGTCACTACGCTGTCATCTGTATGCCCAAACTGATTGAGGCTATCATATACGCTGGCAGAGGATTTAAATTGAATTACCTGGGCACAAACCAATTGCTTACCCGGTAATGTCATTGCTGAAAACACATCAAACACTCTTACAGGGAAAGCATACAAGAAGGTATCTACACAACCAACGCTGTCTGTATATTCCAATTTGATATTGTAATTGCCTATTTTATTGAATGTAAAATAGGTTGAATACTTACCAGTGCTAAAGCCGTTGCCATCACCAATGTCCCAACGGGTGGTTTCCTTGCTATTCAAAAACCTCATTGAATCTTTCCAATAAGCAGGCCCATTCCAATACCTGGTGGTATTGACTACTTTGACGCTGTCATTCAAACAAATTTTTTGTTTGTTAAATACCAACGAAGGTTGAGCACCAATTCTAATGATCATGGAATCTACCGCCACACAACCATTGGCGTGTCGCATAGTGACTGCAACCTTGTAGCGCCCGCGTTTGGTGTATTTGTGGGTGCGTTTACCTAAAGACAAGTTGGATTCACTAACGCCATCGCCATAATCCCAATTGATGTATACTATGGAATCAAGGGTGGAATCTACCAACATGAAATCAAAAGTTGAATTTTTACAGTATTGCACTGTTGGATCATAGGTAGTGGTAAACCTTGGATCCGTTAAGCCAAAGCGCACTTTGTGGTGGTAAAAAGCTGTATCTCTACACACCCTGCCATTCGTATCTGTGCCATTTTGAATGATTACACCAATGCTGATATTGCCATTTGAATCACAAGGCACATAAGTGTAATTGTGTGAAGAGGTATTCATCTGCCACCAAGCATTAAAGTTCCCTGACTCTTCAGCACACAATGAATCCCACATTACCCAATAGCGTTCTCTTCCGCAAGATGGTTTTGTAGGGCCTAAATCTATCCAAACCGTTTTAGCACCTTCAGGGCCTAAACAAAAACCGCCATAAGAAGACATATTGATGCCTGTATGCGCATCTGGTTTCATCAAAGGCAAGCCAAATGTTTTGGTATCCTTACAACCCAAAGCTGAATCTACCAAGGTGAGTTTAACCGAATAACAATTGTCTTTCCCTTTTTTGTACATGTGTTTGAATGACAGCGAGTCAACACTCAAGTTACAATTGCTGTCCACATTTTGATTTTGTTGGGTATTGATCAAACAATTGGCCGCAAATGGGTCTTGCGCATCCCAAAACACTGATATCTTTTTATTCAAATACAACAAAGACGTATTGTTGAAATAAACAGTATCCTTCACTTGACATTGGTACCTGTTCAAGATACCCATATCTACCCAAGGGCCATAAACGATATTAGGTTTTAAATTAATGATTGAATCACAACCCAATTTACTAACTCTGATTTTAGGCAAATAGGTGCCTATTCTGCTGCCTTTATAGTATTGATGGTTCACACTCCAACCATCCAAGGTATCTCCATCTCCAAAAAACCATGTGGCTAAAGCGCCAGTAACAGGCGTTTGAATGAACTTAAACACGTTGCTTGATTGACAAGAATCAATGGCATAGGTTATTCCATCGACCTTAAAATTGATGTTTTTAACTGTATCAGA